>CALFPI010000293.1 GCA_937919035.1 uncultured Gemmatimonadaceae bacterium | reverse complement strand
CCAGGTCTGAAACATGGTCGGTGTATAGCCCCCGATGATGAGCACACGATCACGGTCCGAACGGATGATGCCGGAGGAATGCATCAGTGCTTCGTAGAACAGCAGGGTAGAACCCGCCGGGGCCTCGACGGTGTGAATCAGGCGCGGATCGGCCATGGCCGCCTCGATGAGGGCCTCGCGGTCCACCTCTTCGGAAATCTTGTGGGTTCCGGCAATGACCGTCGTACCACCGTCATCGGGACCGAGGTCGGTCAGATTCGTCAGGGTCTTGACGAAGGAGAAGTGATACAGCCCGTGGCTCGTGTGCGGGTACCCCGGATTGATGCCCCGATGGAAGCCGTAGCGCTGTTGCTCGCCAATGACGGGCCGGCGGATGTGGGCGTCGGACTGCTCCAGTCGCACCGTCCCCCCGACGATCTCCTGCACCATGCCGATGAGTCGTGGCTTGCTCAGGTAGTCGAAGTAGCAGGGCGCCAGATGTGGCAGGTTGTCGACCCGAAAGAAGTCTTCCTGCGTCGCCGACAGATGGCAGGAGGGTCCGGGCAGTTCCCCCGTGTCGCGATAACGCTTTTCGATGCCATAGGTCGTTGCCAGCAGCTCGGCTACCTCATCTTTGCTGAGCACCGCCTCGATGAGGACGTAGCCGTTCACTTCCAGATAAAGTCGCTGCGCCGGCGTCAGGGCCGGAAAGGGGACGGCAGGTGCCGACGTTGACGTCATGGCGTTCCGGTCCCCGGTACGTCCACATCCACAACCATGATGCGGCCATCCCCCTGAAACCTTTCGCGGCCGATCAACGTCGACTGGCAGAGAAACAGGGTCTTCATCTCGGGTCCGCCCAGCGTGCAGGCATAGGAGGCATACCCGTCCATGTCGATGCGGTCCACGATCTGACCGCCCTCACGGACACGGACGAAGCCACCGGGGCCCCCATAGATGTAGTAGGGAACCGCCACCCACAGACAGCCCTCCTCATCCATGGTGATACCGTCCGGCGGCGCCCCGAGATCAGCCCACACCCGTCGATTCGACAACGAACCATCCGCTTCGATATCGAAGGCGGTGAGCCGATTGGCAAAGGTCTCAGCGACGATATATGTGCCCCCATCCGGCGAGATCACGGCGCCATTGGGGAACGTCATGCGGTCGGCGACGATGCGGGATGAACCGTCGGGCTGTACGAGGATGATGTGGCTGAACCCGGGCATATTTCCGGGACCGGGGTGTTGCCCCTCGTCCAGTTCCTGGAAACTGCCGATGTAACTGCGCCCCCGGGCATCGATGACCATGTCGTTGCAACCAAGACCATCGAGCCTGTGCATGTCGGCGACAGGCCTCACCGAACCGTCCACACCGATGGCATTCAACTTGCCATCGAGAGACACGGCGACCATGGTGCCATCGGGCCACCAACCCAGCCCTGAGGGCATGTCAGCGACGTGGGCCACGGATTGCAGTGTTCCCGCCAGGTCGACGGTCTTGATGCTCCCCGCAAGCACATCCGAAAACCACAACTTGCCCGCGCCATCCTCCCCTACCCGCCAGCGCGGGCCTTCCGGAAAGAACAGGTCATCAACCAGCAACTCGACTGTGCGTGTCATCGCCGGCTCCCTTACTCGGCAGTGATGACAGGCGACTCGCTGGCCCGCTTGTGCAGATCATCGAAATCGGATGAACCATCATCATCCAGCAGGTCGGTGCTGCATCCCCAATCATCTACGGCACTGTTGCCATTGCTGTAGAACGGCCACTTCTGCCCTGAGTTGGCAAAGTAGATCTTGCTACCGCCGGGTCGGTTGACACGTACCAGGCGCCGCGGCAGGGAGTGATCCGCTTTGTCCACACGGTACTTCTCCAGTGCCTCGGGATCGAGTTCGATGCCAAGGCCCGGCGCTTCGGGGACTCGCGCATGACCATCGATGACGGGCATGCGCTGTGTCAGCAGGCTGTGCTCGTAGAGTTCGTGACAGGTGATCGTCGGCCACTGGGCGGCGGACAGCACCGCACTCAGATGCAGGGACAGGGCCGTCGTCGGCGCCGCCCCCACCATCTGCAGGAAGAAGGGCATGTTCATCGCTGCCGCCGTGTTGCCCTGCTTCATGATCGCCGAGACACCACCACCAATCACCCAGCCGTCACACACGCCCCCCATTTCGATGCCTTCGCGGGCGCCGATCTGCCCGTAGTGATGGGCGACAGCTGTCTCGATCTGGGAGCGCATGAAGTGGTTGCCCGAGGCATCGTGACGTGGAATCGGATCCTCGAAAATCTTGATCTTCGGGAAGGTCCGTTCCAGTTCACGCAACAGAGGTATCGCATTCGAGGCATTGACGAGAAAGGCGTTCCAGTCGGCATCGATGCGGAAGTGATCGGGCGTGACCCGGCTGATGCGATCGATGGTCTCGCGTACATCAAACCAGGGCCGCGTCTTGATCTTGATACAGGTGTAGCCCAGCTCGACGCAGACCTTGGCCTCTTCCTCATACTTCTCCGGGGACATGTCATGGTCCCAGAACGAAATCGCACACCAGTCGCGCACCTTCTGACCCAGAAGCCGATAGACGGGCACACCGGCAATCTTGCCGGCGGCATCGAACAACGCCATCTGCAGACCCGCGCCGAGTGAATCGTCCCACATCAACTCCGCCGGGGGCTTGCCGACAACTCGTTCGGAGTCCTTCACCCGGCCCCAGGTGTAGTTCTGGATCGTCTCACCCCAACCGGTGATGCCGGCGTCGGTTTCGACTTTGGTGATCTGCAGTTCCGACCAGGAGTGTACGCCGGCGCGCTCCATTTCACGGCGAACACGATCCACGAAGGGAACGTGCAGGGTGAAATGCTCGACCTTGGTGATCTTTGCTACCATCTGGACCCTTGCCTTGCTGTTAGTCGAACAAGTTGTGACGGATCAGTTATTGGACCGGCGCGCCCGCGCTGACCCAGTCAACAATGAGTTGAATCTCGCTGGCACTCAGAGGTGTGCCGCCCAGCGGCATCTGGCTGCCTGCTCCGGTACCGCGAACTTTCCGCAGCAGATAGGAACCATCGGGATTGCCCGGGTCAATGCGTTTCAGGCTCGAAACTTGCCCACTGGCGACACCGATCGTCGCGGCGGCGACATTGGCGCTCGTCAGTGACATGCCCTGTGCGGGAGCGCTTCCGGAGTGGCACCCCGAGGTTGCACACTTCGGGGTAAAGATGTCGCTACTCAGTTGTGCGAGAGTGACCACCACCGTGGGGTCGCCATCATCGGTGCCATCCTCAGCCAGCGGCGTGCCATCGGGTCCGAGAGTGGAGCCATCGCCGCCGCAGCCAAGAGCGCTCAGGGCCAGCACCGCAGCGCCTGCTGCAAGCAGACGGGAGATACGTGTCATACGTGTTCCTTCATGGTGAAGTAGAGTTGTACACCGGTCCAGGTCGGCTCAGGCCCGATCCGCCGTGGCCACGGGCACCCAGCCACGCTGTGGCCCCGGCGGCCGATCCCCCTGCGTCTCAAAGCGCTGTCGGATCTCGTGGAAGGCATGCCAGGAGTCCACCACCCTCTCCGGCTGCGCGGGGCTCTGCACGACGAAGTCCGCCTCCGGCGGATAGCAGGCAATCTCGTGGGTTGGCCGTTCGGCAGAGTAATCGCCAGGCA
>CALFPI010000292.1 GCA_937919035.1 uncultured Gemmatimonadaceae bacterium | reverse complement strand
CGGTCCCAGTGTCCGCGCCCCGAGCACTACGGACATGGGAGAGACGGGCAACTGCAATTCGGGTGCATCATTGACGGCAACGACATCGAGCCGAACCCTCAGTGCGTCCAGCAGGTCGCGATCCGACAGCAGGCGCAGGGAGATGGCGCCAAGCCCCGACCATTGCGGCGGCGCCGACAGGATCAGTGATCGGTCTTCGATTCTGGCCGACAGGGGCGGCTGGGCCGCTGCCTCCCACGAAGCCGAGGCAGGCCATTCCACCCCGGGGACAAGGAAATCCTCGAGGGACAGCCGCAGATTGGCAAAATCCTCGGAGGCGGCCACACCAGGATCCCGCAGCAGAGCAGGCATGGCGTCGAATCTGACGTTCATTCTCCCGGGAACCAACAACAACACCCGCAGCGTCTACCGCACTGTAGTCGATGATGGAGGTGCCCGTGCGCCGCGGCGGCACCTGCAGCAACATCGAATCCCCCTGCACCCAGGCTGCCATCAGTTCCGGCTCCCTGGCGTTAACGGACCAGTGGACAGGATCCGTCGCCGTGCGCCCCCGCAGGCTGACGGCAACCACCCGTCCGGCAGCAACAGCGATATCGGGCAATGACAGGAAGCCCGCCTGGTCTAGGGCGACACTGAGTCGGTACGGACGGCCGACACCGAAGCCCTCCTGCAGACCGGGCCGGCCCAGTTCGGTGAAGCGTGGGCGATCCTCGCCGTCGGTGACGATCCGTATGTGTGCCGAGTCGGCAAAGCCGATCACAACAAAATGGATGGATGCCAGCACTCCGTCACCAACCATCGCTGCGCGGGCGCCGTCAGCCGCCGTCCCTGCAACAGTGACGAGCCGGGCCCGTGCCAGGCCCGGAAGGCCACCGGCGACAACGCCATTCTCATAGATCACGGCCTGCGGGAAGAAGGCCGGATCGGGTATGTAGACGAAGCCGGTTCCCACGGGTTGCAGGATGGCGGGGTCGAACTGTAGAGCGAGTCCGGCTGACGTCAGCCGTCGCCCGCCCGTATGCACACGAATGCCGAATTCCAGGGTATCGCCGAGGCTGGCACGCACAGGCTGAGCCGGCCCCCCCCCGAGATCGACAACCTGGGCCCCGGCGGATTCCACAAGACACAGAGCGATCAGCAGAATGAGACAGGACGAAATCCAGAGGCGTGATGCCGGACGCATGGTGGGCGAACCTGCCCTACCGCAACAACAACATCTTGCGCTCGGTGCGGAAACCGGGTGCTTCGAGACGTACGAAATAGGTACCGGAGCCGACGGCATGGCCATCGGCATCCCGCCCGTCCCAGTTCACCGAATGCAGGCCAGCCGACAAGGGTCGGGATAGCAGGGTGCGCACCCTCTGCCCCGCCGCGTCGTAGACATCGAGACGCACCGTTGCCGGTGCGGGTATCTCCAGACGCAGCGTCGTTTCCGGGTTGAACGGATTGGGAAAGGCCGGGTGCAAGGCGAAGCCGCCGGGAAGAACTTCCCTCTTCCAATTTGCGGCGCGCGGCAAATGATCGGCACCGACAACCGTGGCGGCGGTAAGGTTGACGCCAACGCCAGCAGCCGAAGCTGTACCAACGAGACCGGCCCCTACGGGCTGGAAGAGGACCTCGCCCAGGCGGCGCTCACCGATATCGGCGACGCCATCACCAATCAACGCCGCGCCCACATGCACACGGCCCCGGCCATCATCGTGGAAAGCCTCCAACGCCGGTCGGGCGCCAAACACGGACCGCAACTCACCGCCCACGGGACGCCAGCGGCTCTCGTCGTAATCGAGACTCAAGCCATAGGCACGCACACCAGCCAGCGCATCACCAACAACACTGACCGTCAGGCGGCCGCTGTCATCGCGGCGGGTCACAACCCGAACCCCCACATCACCGGTTTCGCCGGTCGCGGTTCGATACGAGGGCTGGGGCCCATCGATGCCGAAGTTGGCTGCCACCATGTTGAGATCCGGTACCCAGACGAGGCTGTCGCCATCGACATCAGCGAGCCGTCCAGCGTGGGTTGGGGAGACGCTGACACCGAAGTATGTGGTGACAAAGTCGACGTCGAGTTGGTCCACCTCATTATCGGGACTGGCGACGCCGGATGTATCTTCCCAGCCAGTGACATCCCCGCCGAGCAGGTAGGCGGCTTTCGTCAAACCATCACGAAGCCAGGTCGGGTCCATGCCCGTCAGTTTGTCGCCGGCGTGAATCTCGAAGGCTGGCACCTGCCCCTCGAGGTATCGATCAACGTGCGCCGCCAGTTGCCAGACGCCGCTGGGGACCTGGGTCAGAGTGAACCCCCCGGGAGAATCCAGCGTATCCTGCAGTCCCGCCTTGGTGGTGTTCACATCATTAACAGCGACGAACAGAGAGTCGGATACCGTCGTGAAACTGTTGCGCGGGCGCAGCTCGAAAGTCACTTCCGACTGGTGCACCGTGCGCCCCTGCAGGCGTACCTGCCCCGACAGGGTTGCACGCGGACGAAAGTCCAGC
>CALFPI010000291.1 GCA_937919035.1 uncultured Gemmatimonadaceae bacterium | reverse complement strand
CCCAAGTACTCACCGAGACCACATTGGCGTTCTCGATGGGCATGATTCCTCGTTGCGCCAATGCCGCGGCCAAGGCGCGCCCGGAATACCAGAGCCGACCCATTTCGAGGGCGCGCTTGCACTGCACATGCCGCTCCATCGCCTCCGCGTAGATCTGGTCCTCCGCCAGGACAGCGATCGCCGGATCATGGTACGTATTGGCGTGACCCACGATTATATTACGTGGGCTGACTGCGTCTGACTGTGTCACCATTTTCGTCCTGTTTACTCTGCGGAGGTGAAGCGGTTGAATCCAGCACAACACGTGTGTGTTGTCCGCGTTTTCTCTTCGAGATACATTGTGCAGCCGTAGTGAAGCAAGACATCCAACCAATCAGGAGACGACCCGTGACAAGAATGCTTCCTCTTTTTCTGCTACTCTTCGCAGGGAACCTAGTCGCCCAAGAGGGCACGGCCGAGGGATTCTCTCTCAGTTCCAGCAATTCGCTACAGTTTAGCCAGGTCGCCCTGTCCAACTGGTCCTCCGGCGGAGAGTCTTCCCTGGCCCTCAATGGCGCTTTTACGGCGGTCGCACAACATCGGCAAGGCCGCATAAGTACAGACGTAGCCGCCAACTGGATGATTGGGGTGTTCAAGTCCGCAGATGTGCCAGTGCGCAAGACCAACGACCAACTGACCATCGTAGGCATCTCTGGCTTCCACTTCAGTCCGAATTTCGGCGTCGGCGTCTTGGCCGACCTCAGCACGCAGGTGGCCCCGAGCTACATCTTTGAGCGAAGCACCGTCCTGGCCCTCGGCGGCGATCCGGTCAAAGGAATCAAGACTGGAGACTTCCTGTCACCGGGCTCGATCGAGTTGGGCCTTGGTTTCCGCCTGGTCAAAGCAAAACCGCTTCTGGATCTCATCCTTGCGCCCCTCATGATGAAGCAGACGGTCATCCTCGACAAGGACACTCGCGCTCTCGACGAGACCTTGGGTCTCTACGGCAACGAAGGCAAGACCGTCCGTTCGGAGGCTGGGGCCTATCTGAAACTGTTTGTCTCTGCGCCGCTGATGGAGAACGTGACTGCCGACGGCAAACTGAAGCTCTTCGCCAACTACGCAGATCAGGACGTGGATAGTTCGCTGGTCCTGAATATCTCTGGCAAGATCAATCAACTGCTGTCGGCCAGCATTCACACAACACTTCTACACGACAACGATGTCGACACCGACGCTGGCAAACCCGGAAAGCAGAACAGAGTGCAGATCAGGGAAATCGTGGGGTTGAATCTGACCTACGCTTTCCATCTCTGAGAGCCTGTCAATGACGCACCGGCGGCCCCGTTCTCGCAGTCGAAGTGGCCGTTAGAAGCGTTCGGGAAAGGATGCCGCCAAGTTCGATCAGATGGTCGAAGATGAAGAAGTGTCCGCCAGGAAATTCTGTGAGAACGAGACGCTGCATCGTCTCTTCCTGCCATCTGAGTGCCTCTTCCCGAGTCGTTTCCTCTTGTGTGCCTAGCCAGACTGTTACAGGAATGTCGAAAGGCGGTTCCCTCTTGTAATCGTAGGTATCATTTGCCTCGAAGTCTGCCCGCAGCACCGGCTCGAATACTTCCATCAGTTCTTCGTTCGCCAGAACCTGTGGCGGGCAATCCATATCCTCCAGCATGTCGATGAATTCCTCTTTGGGAAGCTGGTACCGCCCTCGATTCTCGGCTGCACTCGGGGCGGCGCAGCCGCTGGCAAACAAATGCAGGGGAGCCGGCAGCCCGGCGGCCAGAATACGCCTTGTCAGCAGGTAGCCCAGGCGCCCCCCCATGCTGTGCCCGTAGAGAGCATAGGGCTCCGATACGTCGTGTCGAATCTGAGTGAAAAGATGGCCGGCCATCTCTTCCAGAGAAGTTAACAGCCGTTCCCCAAAGCGCCGGCCGCGACCAGGCAGTTCGAGAGCAACCACCTTGACATGACCGCCTAGGTGGTCTTTGAGGTCTCTGTAGGAGTAAGCGTTTCCGCCTGCAAAGGGAATGCAGAACAGGCGAACTGGGGTACCGCTTGCTTGCATAGGTCAGTCAGGGATCACGGCAGAGACGATCGACATCACCAGTCCACAAGCGTACGGCAGCACCGGCCAACGACGGAATCGGTCCCAAGGTTCTACTGTCAGTTAGCGAACAACTCCATGGAGTCCAGCGTGGCGTGCTCCGCCCCCAAGTTGTCGGACAACGAGCAAACGGGGCTACTCAAGTTTGGGCTCACGGTTGTCGGCTTTCTTGCCAGCGAGCATCACCACGACGAATCCGACCATTGGGCTCAACAACAGACTGACCAGGAAATAGCCCCAGAAGCCCAGCTTCCTGTTCCAGCCCAACAGAGCCACAAAGAAGCCCATGATGAACCATATGGGCGACGAGAGCATCTTGAAGTACACGGGCATGAAGGCCGCAAGAGGGGTAGCGACCAGGGCAAACAGGAACCAAAGTCCGATGGCAGGAAAGCTGATGACCAGAAAAAACTTCACCACGAGCGCTAGCATGAATATGCCGACACCTCTCTCCTGAACCGTTTGGAGGAAGGAAGCTGTTTTTCACTGCAACGACGTTACTCTGGCCGTCGTTGCAGTGGGATGTTTGTCCGCGCGGAGCGGAATGACTCAGTTCTTCTGGGTAGAGACAGACACCTTCTCGCGGAAGACCGGTCGCCAGACCTTCAGATCGAGCGTGAGAAGCGTGCCCCCGCCCGCGAAGTGCTCCGTGAAGACCTGACCCAACGCCGACGTGGTTGCCCAGGCTACACCCGGCAACGCCAACGCACTGGCCACGTGTCCGATGCCGGGGATCAGCTTGAGCATGCTGCCCAACCCCACCCTGCCAATGCCGTCCGAAGCGACGCCGCCAGCCAGCGAGGCGAGCAGCGACCTCGTCCATTGGGATGAAAACGGCACTTCGTAGAGTTTGCTGAGGGAGTGCACCATTTTCATCTGCACGGCTCCAATCAGCGTCACATCAGCCAGCGGCAAAGGCAGCAAACCCGCTGCGGCCGAGGCGGTTGCGTACTTGCTAACGATGAGGGCCGCACGATCCAGCTTCGACTCCTCGGTGGTGCCGGCATCAGCCGTGTCCGCTGTCGTCTCGGGTGCCTCTGGTACCTCCTGGAACGTTCCAGCTTCCTTTGCCATCTTCTAACCCTTGGTTGATAGGATTTTATGAAACTCCCGGACCTGCAGCGATTGACTCACAATTGTCTCAATCGGATGTCTCAATCGGACCAGCCCACTTGGTCCCAAGATAAAGCACTGCACAGGGGTATAGTCAAGCCCTTTGTGCAGATGTCGACCGCCGGATATTCATCCGGCGTCGGCCACATGCACGTGCGGTGCGCGACCGGCAAATCACTCCCGCCCGTGAGCCACTTGTCTGAACTCCTCTTGGAAGGAGTCTTGATGGGCCTGGGGATCGAAATTCCCCAAATCGCCGCCGTGCTCAAAGTGCCGAATCAGGACACTTCCGATGGCATAGGTGTAGGCTCCAGCGACGAGCGGCATCGAGGCCATGCCGAGCAGCGTCCCTACAACGGGGATCATCTTACTGACCCCTGCGATTCCCACGAGGGACACGGTGTTGACGGCATAACTTCCCAAAGAACTGATGAGCCACTTCCCACGCTGGGTCGAAAAAGGGACATCGTACAGATCAGCCAATTTGTGCAACATGCGGATTTGTACGGTGGAGATGAGCAGTCCGTCCAGCAAAGGCATCGGCAACAGGCCGCTGCCGGAAGCCAGCAGGAGCGAGTGCTGCAGAATGATCCGCGCCCTGATCAACCGCGACGGTTCCAGCTTCTGGGCAGGTTTCACCAGGGATCCCCGGCGAACGGCGAACGCCGCGTCCGAAACCTGTTCCAACTCCGTTTCTGGCGGTGGATCGGCTGAGCCGGTGACAGAAGGAACCGGTGTTGCGCCCGTCTCGGGGGCGGGCACTCCCAAGGCTTCGACCAGATCAAATGCCTGGCTCAGCGAGCCATCGGTATCACCCGGAGCCTCAGGGGGAACTGCGGGAGGAGGCGACGGAGGAAAGGACTCTGCTTGCAGTTTCTTACGACGCTTGGGCGGGGTCATGGGGACTTCCGGTCAAGAGACAGGTGTGACAGAACCGCATTCGTAATCCGATCGACGTCGGCGATGGCACGCTGTGCCGCCTGCGCGGCGCGTTGATTGCCCCGGTTGCGCTGGGCATACTCGTACAGTTGCTCCCCGTCCCGGTTGAAGTTTTCGTAGACCGCACGAGAGGGGAACACCGCGCTCAAACACCCCAACTCCTGGGGGAGGATGGCGCGGAAATACTCGATGATGGTCTGAGGATGTGAGCGCGGATTGACGAACGTGGGCAGGACCTGGAAACGTCCACGTCTGTCGGGATCATGATTCTGAAGATCCCGAACGATCGGCAGAAGATGGTAGGCAAGGGCGGCTTCATCGGAGGTAGAAGCCCGCATCGGAATCAGCACCAGATCCGAGATCACACAGGCCAGCTTGGTGTGCATTTTTCCGGTGCTTTCTCCGGGAGTGTCAATGATTGTGAGAGTCTCAGCCGCTGTGACGGCATCGAGGCGCTCCCGCAAGGTCTCCCTGTCGGTGTCAGGAATGTGATGAAACGCGACAGACGCCCCCTGCGGCTTCAGGGCTTGCCGCTGCAACCACCACGAGTGCAGAGTTCCCTGTGGATCAAACTCGACCAGGGATACGTTGGCGAAGTGTTTCCGCAAGCCTCGTGCATACGCCAGATTGAGGGCCAGAACGCTCTTTCCAGTGCCCCCTTTGGTTTGTACGAGGCTGATGATCATATGGCCCTTCCCTCTGAATATCCTGCTGGACTCGTCAGAATCCCCCACCAGACGATAACCGAAATGAATATCATGACCGCCTCGCCCGCCACCGGCCGATGCTGACCCCGGCTATTGCAATGGCCTGAGTCTGCCGGACGCGATCGATGCTATTGTTCAGCTGCAGGATTGTTCCTAGGCGGGCAGGTGCTGGGAGAAGAACCGGAGCCAGTTGCCGTGCATGAACCGCGAGACGTCGTCGTCGCTGAAGCCGCGGGCTGAGAGCAGGGGCGCCAGCTTCTGTAGATCGGCGATGGTGCCACAGTCGTGTGGTG
>CALFPI010000290.1 GCA_937919035.1 uncultured Gemmatimonadaceae bacterium | reverse complement strand
AACAGTGCCAAAGCCTTCCACCTCGTTCCGCGTGGTCCACGTTCGGCCAGCGACCTGGGTGTCCGCTCCGTCTGGGTCATGGCGGAACGCTTCATCCGACAGCCCAGACTGGCAGAACATC
This sequence comes from uncultured Gemmatimonadaceae bacterium, assembly GCA_937919035.1. Lineage (GTDB taxonomy): Bacteria > Latescibacterota > UBA2968 > UBA8231 > UBA8231 > UBA8231. The sequence continues at coordinate 3,952 of CALFPI010000290.1, read as the reverse complement.
AGGATCGAACCACATCATGTCAGCACCAGATCGTCGCGGTGCACAACCTCCACCGGGGGCCGACCGAGAACTCCGTGCACCTGCGGCGAACTGAGCCCCAGAATGCGCTGTAGTTCCGTCGCCGAGTAACGGCAAACGCCACGACCGACCTCGCGCCGCCGTGTATCCTCGATCCGCACTACGGCGCCGGCAGCAAAATCACCCTCGCAAGTCGTGACGCCCGCTGGCAGCAGACTGCGGCCCTGCCTGGCAATGGCTGCCACAGCGCCGTCATCTACGATCACGGAACCTTGCGTGGGTGAAGCGAAACCGATCCACCGCTTGCGACTCCCCAGGCGTCGCCCCTGCGGCAGGAACAGCGTGCCGACCTCGACGCCGTCAATGATATCGGCGAGGCGATGCTTGCGTGCATGGGCGATCACCGTCATTTCGCCGCACACCATCAACAGTTCGGCGGCACGCACCTTTGTCGTCATCCCGCCGCGCCCCAGGCGACCAGCTGAACGACCCACGACACCGGTGATATCATCATCCTTCGAAGTCTCGTGGATCAGATCCTCGCCATGACCATCACGATAGCGGCGATACAGGCCCTCGACGTCAGACAGAATCACGAGAAGTTGCGCCTGCACCAGATTGGCGACGTAGGCGGCGAGCATATCGTTGTCACCGAGTTGCCGTTTCAATTCCACCACACCGACGGAATCATTCTCATTGATGACCGGCACGGCACCAAAGTGGAACAGTTGGCGGAACGTATTGCGCAGATTCACATAACGCTGGCGATCATCAAGAATGTCTCCGGCGGTCAGCAGCACCTGTCCCACCGGCACGCCGCGTTTGGCGAACAGGCTCTCGTACGTGTGCACGAGCAGGTTCTGGCCCACCGCTGCTGCTGCCTGCAGTTCGGCGATGGCACGGGGTCGCTCGGTCAGACCGAGGCGGCCCATACCGGCGGCGACGGCACCGGAAGAGACCAGAGCCACCTCGATGCCGGAGTTCCGCAACTGGCAGATCTCCTTCACCAGTCGACGTATGGTTTGCATGTGCAGCGGCGTGCCGTTTCCAGCAACGCTCGACGAGCCGATCTTGACGACAATGCGCTGCACACGTGCCATGCGCTCAGCGCGGGGCCGAGCCTGCCGACGGGAAGTCACGTTTGCCATCGGGACCCGGATCCCCTCAGGGCTCGTAGTGTCGGACCGTGACACCGCGATCAGAGAGATAGGTCTTCACTTCGGGAATGGAATAGACTTGAAAGTGAAAGATCGACGCAGCCAAGGCGGCACTCGCCTTGCCTTCGGTGAGGACCTGATAGATATGCTCTGTCGTGCCGGCGCCGCCGGAGGCAACGAGGGGCACATCGACACGTTCGGCAACCGCGCGGTTGAGTTCGATGTCGTAGCCATCACGTGTGCCGTCGGCATCGATGCTGTTGAGGACCAGTTCCCCGGCACCGCGTCGGACGAGTTCATCGACCCATTCGAGAGCATCGATTCCGGTCGCCTTGCGACCGCCATTGATGTAGATCTCCCAGGACGGGGTGCCGCTGCCATCGTCGGGCCGCCGCAGCGCATCGATTGCGGCAACAATACACTGGCTGCCGAAACTCTCGGCCGAGCGTGTGATGATCTGCGGATCGAGAACGGCGGCGGAATTGATCGACACCTTGTCCGCCCCCCCCTTCAGAATGGCGCGCACATCGTCATAGGTTCGAATCCCACCACCCACGCACAGCGGAATAAAAACCCGTTCGGAGACCTGCTGCACGAGATCCATGACGATGCTGCGACCATCCGAAGAAGCCGTGATGTCGTAGAACACGAGTTCGTCAGCACCTTCAGCATCGTAGCGTGTCGCCAACTCGACAGGGTCGCCGGCGTCGATGTCGGCGGAGAATTTCACACCGCGGACATTGCGGCCGTTCTTGACGTCGAGGCAGGGGATGATGCGCTTGGCAAGCATGTGACGACAGTCGTCTTCTATTTGAGAGCAGCGAAGTTGGCCAGCAGTCGCAGACCCACCTTCTGGCTCTTCTCTGGATGAAACTGCACGCCAAAAACGTTGTCACGTGCGGCGATGGAGGTGTATGAGATGCCGTAATCGGTGACGGCCACCGACTCTTCGGCCACATCCGCCTCGACGTAGTAGGAGTGCACAAAATAGAAGAAGCTGCCTTCTTCGATGCCGTGCAGAATTGCGCAGGGCCGCTGAATGGAAATCTGGTTCCAGCCGATCTGGGGTACACGCTCCTTTGCGGGAAAACGACGACAGCGGCCGGGGAATAGTTCCAGGCCCGTGTGCTGCCCCATCTCTTCGCTGGTGGCGAACATCAATTGCAGCCCGACGCAGATCCCCAGGAATGGGCGACCGCTGGCAACATGATCGTTGATCGCGACGTCCCAGCCTGCAGCGCGCAGATTGAGCATGGCGTCACCAAAGGCCGCATCCCCTGGCAGGACCAGATGTGAGGCCCCCCGAACAGCGGCAGGATCCTCCGTGATGAATGCCTCCTGACCGAGATACTGGAAGGCTTTCTCAACGCTGCGCAGATTTCCCATGCCGTAGTCGGCGATGGCGATCATGCGTTGCCCAATTCCCTGGATCGTCGAGTTGCGGCATCCACAGCAGCGATGAAGGCGTGACGCACGCCAGCCTCCTCCAGTTGGGTGAGGCCAGCGATCGTTGTACCGGCAGGTGATGTCACCTGATCCTTCAGGGCTGCCGGATGCGTGCGTGTTTCCAGCACCATGCGACCGGCGCCGGCAACGGTCTGTGCTGCCAATTGCAGGGCGACGTCACGCGGCAACCCGGCACGCACGCCGCCATCGGCAAGAGCCTCGATCACCAGATAGATGTAGGCAGGCCCACTTCCTGAGAGTCCGGTGACGGCATCCATCTGCGCCTCCGACACTTCAACGGTGGTGCCGACGCGATCAAACAACGCGCGGACAATGTTGATCGCCGCTGCACCTGCAGAGGCACCCGCACAGACTGCGGTGGCGCCGGCGCAGAGTTGCACAAGCGTCTGCGGCATGACGCGGACGACGGCCTGTCCAGCCGGCAGGCATGTCTCGATGTTCGCCGTCTGCAAACCGGCCATCACCGAGACAACGATCTGTCCGGCGTGCAACTGGGCAGCCAGCAAGGGCAGAACTCCGGGGGCTGCCTGTGGCTTCAATGCAATCACGACGATATCGGCCTTTGCCGCTGCCGCCAGGTCCGCAGATGTTACAACGCCCTGCTGCGCCAGTGGCGCCAGTAGTTCTTCGCGCAAGTCAATCGCGATCAGTTGGGACGCCGGCGTGCCGGCCACAAGCAGACCGGTAAGCAGGCAGCCGCCCATGTTGCCGGCGCCGACAACAGCGACAACACTCTGCGACGTATTTGCCGTCACGAGCCATACCTCCGGACATATCGTTTGCGGGAAATTGCAGCCTGTGTGGAAGATGCTGGCCTCCTCCGACAGTGTCAATCAATTCTGCCCTGGCAGCAGCCCGCCGCGCCAGAGGCGATGCGTCGTGTGAGCATGCGGCAATCCAAGCCATGGAGCATCGCCGAAACTGTATGTGCTGGAGCAAGTTTCGACGATGTACCTAGCGGAGTTTATGCTTGACGGATAGAAAAAACGCGTGCTATCTTTCACTCATCTTAAGACTTACGCGCTGTTTCTTGAGAGGGAGGGAGATGGTAAGTGACGGTCTCGAACGGGAGATGCAAACCGGGGCCGTTGAGCGTTGTAGCTTCACAATCTGGGGAGAACGAGAACCATACAACGCCAGACGAGATATTGATCTCGATCTGATGCCAATCGCGCACAAAGGAGAAAGCAGAATGGCGAAGAAGAAGGCCGCGAAGAAGGCTGCACCGAAGAAGGCCGCTGCCAAGAAGGCTGCGCCGAAGAAGGCTGCTGCCAAGAAGGCTGCACCGAAGAAGGCTGCTGCCAAGAAGG
>CALFPI010000289.1 GCA_937919035.1 uncultured Gemmatimonadaceae bacterium | reverse complement strand
GATCTCGTGGCTCATGTTGGCGAGAAACTCACTCTTCGCCTGACTTGCTTGCTCGGCGGCCGTCTTGGCCTCCGTTAAGGCGAGGTTGGTCCGTTGGATTTCTCGATTCAGTTCCACCGTCCGATTCCGTTCATTGAGGATGCGGTGGGAGTAGCGCCGGGCGATGGCTCGCGAGATGATTGTGGTGATCCCGATGATGACGACAAAGACCATGACGATGTCGGCAATGAACGACCGCTGTTCGGCCTCGACAGAACTGCGGTCCATGCGAACGCGGAGACGCAGACCGGTGTTGCCGAGATCGTATTCCTCGCCCTCCGCCGCGTTCTCAGTGCCGAAAGAAAAGATGACCTGATCCCCACGAAGAAACTCAAGAAAGAGCCCTTCCGTCTCTCGAAGCGACAGCTCAGAGCCCAGGAGCGATGCGAAGGGAGCCTCGGCGATCAACGCACCCTCGGGCATGCCTCTCACCAGGATGGGCACCGCCATCCGCCAGTAGTACGCATCGATGTCCCGGCTCACCGTCAGAGAGCGACTTGAGGTTCCTTCAAGCAGGCTGCCGATGTGAGGGTCCTGTGAATAGTCAAACTCTGGCGTGGGTTGTGTGGAATGCAGGGTCCGTCCTGAGAAATCCACGAGTACCAGTTGGAACGTACGACCGAGAATGGCAATGCTCTGCAACAGGTCTGCGGCATCCAGCAGCTTGTCTTCCGGCTGCATTGCAGCCTGCACCAGCACGGAAAAGCGGGCCACATCCTGCAATGCCGTCAGATTGCTCTGTGTCGTCAGATCGATGACGGCGGCTACGTCCTTGCCCTTCTCGATCGCCTGGTCACGCAACATTTGATCCAACCTGACGCCCACGTTGTGTGAGATCCACACACTCAGCGTCATGCCGGACACAAGGATGGTCAGGATCAGAGGAACGACCAGTCGCGCTGGACTGAGCTTCACATCCTGGTCGTCGCCTGTTGTCGTGTGGCTGGAGCTCTCGGTCACCGCTGCAGACCTGTGGTCGTGGTTAGGATGATCTCGCCATGCGGTCCGTAACCGGCCATGACCAGATCATCTATCGTCAAAGCCTCGTGGGCGTCCGGATGATCGGCGTCAAACGGTCGGAAGGGTCGGGAGTACGTCTTCACCAGCCCCTGCACAGGTTCTTCGAGGTTCTCCAGGGCGATTCGAACGGCCCGGCGGTCTTGAGCGATGTCTCCCGTCAGTCCCGCCTGACGCACGGCGGCGATCAATATTCGCATCAGGTCATATGCGTGAATAAAGCCCGTGGGGGCGTCTATATCAGCAGCCTCTGTGATTTGTCCGGGAAACAGTGTCCGCGCCCGCTGCAGAACCTGTAGACCGAGGGCGTCCTGAGGGTGACTGATGAATGAGAAGCGGGTTTGAATGAAGGACAACTGCACTCGCTCCCGCATCGAGGCGCCGATGATGTCGGTGAAGGTTCCCCCCGTGATCCCCCAATGGCTGGCGATCGGCAGGAGCAGGTCCAGTTCGATCATCTGCTCGATGAAAGTCTGAGCCTCGGCAGCGTTGGCCACCAGGAGAATCACGTCGGCGGATGACGCGGCGATTTCCCTGAGCAAAGCCCTCGCCCGCGGCGTGCTGAGGTTCCAGCTGAAAATCGCTGTGCCGACGGGGGCAACTCCGGCGGCGTCCAGGGCGGCCGTCATCGTTCGTTCGTTTGATTTTCCCCAGCCCGTGTCTTCCAGCAACAGGAAAGGCCGTTCACACCCCAGCACTTCCAGGGCGTGACGGACGATAACCTGTCCTGCCTTGGTGTCATCCACGGACAGTCGGAATATCCAGTTCTCCGGACCTGGGTAGCGGGTGATGGGACCTGCCGCTGCCCAGGGGTCGAGGACGAGAATTCCCGCTTTGTTGATGAATTCCCGATGGGCCAGCAACGGCGGGGAATGCAATCCGGAAATGACAGCCAACGCGGACTTGTCAGCCAGGTACTGTTCCAGGTGATGTTTGCTTCGTGGCGAGCTGCCGCGATGATCTTTCAGCACCAATTCGACCGGCCGGCCCTGGAGGCGATTGTCGATTTCGCTGAGGGCGGTCCGTAGACCCCTTTCAATCGACACGCCAGCTGATTTGGCCACCGTAAGATCTGCATCCAGATAGATCCGGATTGACTCAGAGTCAGTCGCAGCTGCCGGTTGCCCACCGCACAGGCAGATGAGACCGGCCAAGACAACATGGATCGTGCGGGTCGGAACGCGCCAGTGGAGAGAATCCACAAACTACTCCTTGTGTCAGGGGCCGATGCTGATACCCAGAGCGACACCAGACCCGTCCAGAAGTGGATTGGCAGCCTGGAGGCCGTTGTGGCGTGCTTCCAAAGTTAATCGACTCGAGCCGTCAACGAGATATGTCAACTGGGACTCGGTGATCCAGCGATTGGATCAGGCTGAGCTGCTGACCTCAACTGTCGGTCTCGTATGGCAACACGCGCCACTGGAGCGAACGAGCCCCATCCGGAGTCGGCAGAGAACGTCCAGGACTTACAAGGTCCCATTATCGTGAGTCTGGCGCCCTCGGACAAGGCTCACTACGGCTGGTCTGGTCGATGCAATTGGCGCAAGCTCGTATCCAGCAGTGCCTTTGGTTGCACGAGTAGCGGCGGCAGAGGGCCTCACCGGCAGCAATTCCCAGGAGCTCGCAGCGCGGTGTGCGGGAGAGCTGTCTCAGAGGCTGCCCGACACCAACATGGTGATGGCACTGGGGGCCGGCCTGAACGTGGATGGCGACGCCATCATCGCCGGTATCGAGTCCGTGGCGCACCAAACTCACGATAGTGGGCCCTCGTACTTCCTGACCGCTCGAGACCACCGATCGACGCCGCCTCGAACAAGTCTGTCGCGCCATCGGGCCACCGGTGCCAATAGAACGGGGGTCGGTTCCCTTCGAGCCAGGAACGACTCAGAACGTGGGATGATCGATGAAACGGATCGTGATGCGCGCGTCCGCCTCGTCGGCGCTCACCAGGTTGACCCGGTACACGGTTCCGCTCGGGCCCCCTGTCAGCACCAGGGTCTGGAAAGCTTCCCTCCCCATGCGGGTACTGAAGACCACCAAGCCGGTGGACTCCTCGACGATCTCGAAGATGATGTGGTGGCCCTTGATCGCCTCGATGGCGAAGCAGTTGGCGGCGCGGCCCGATCTGGGTGCAACGAAGGCCGCGGGTTCGTCCGAGACAGAACGAGAAACGGGCGAGGGCCGATCGACCCTCGCCCGTTTCTGACCGCAGGCGCGCACCGGTCGCGATACCGCCGCGCGGGCCGTCCCGTGCCGGTGACCCGCACTACTGGGTGGGGATGTTGTCCTTGTGCGCCGCCAGCCAGGCGGCAAAGGTCTGCAACTGCGGGTTGAGGCGGCGCGCCACGCTCAGGTCACGAGGGCCGCAGAAGTCGGCCTCGAAGTCGCGCTTGAACTGGAACATGTTGCCCAGGTCATCGGCGCCGGGGAAGCCGAAGCCGCGGTAGACTTCGGGGTCGACGTCGTGGTAGCCCACGTCCTTGCCCAGGGCCTCGGTGAAGGCGGCGGCCATCTGCGCGCCGGTCAGGTGCTCACCGGCGATGCCGACGTACTTGCCGGCATGGACGGTGCCTTCCTTGAAGATGCCGTAGGCACAGCGGCCGATGTCGACGGCGGCGATGCCGGGCAGCTTCTTGTCGCCCATGGGGAAGGTGACGGCGAGCTTGCCGTCGGGGCCCGGTTTGGGGCCCATGCCGAAGTAGATGAAGTTGTCCCAGTAGAACGAGGTCAGCAGGAAGGTCGTGGGCACGCCGGCGAAGTAGGCGTCGGCTTCTCCCTTGGCGTCGAAGTGGGGGACCTTGAACTTCTCCTGCAGGGTCGGCATGCGGTCGTCGCTCAGGGGGACCCGCTTGCGGGTGTCCTCCAGGGTTGACCAGATGACGTGCTGCAGCCGCGCCGCCTTGGCGGCAGCGGCCATGATCCTGGCCTGGGCCTGCTCCTTGGCCGGCGAGAAGTGCTCCCAGAAGTTGGTGACGCAGTAGGCGCCGTAGGCACCGGTGAAGGCGGCCTGAACACTGGCAGCGTCGTCAAAGTCGGCGGCGACGACCTCAGCGCCCAGGTCGACCAGGGCCTTCGCCTTGTCGGAGTCGGGATTGCGGGTCAGCGCACGGGCGCGGAAGCTGCCGGCCTTGTCGGCGTGGATGGCGCGGACGAGGCCGCCGCCCTGGGCGCCCGTGGCCCCGGCGACGGCGATGATCTTCGGTTCGGACATGCTGTGCTCCTGTGGAAGGTTGGGGCACGGCCTCGGGTTCGTCCCCGGTGCCGCAGTTGCCTAGAACCTACCTACGAGGATCAACGGCGAAAGGGGCCGGCAGTTGGCTCAAGGTCGTCTAGGGCAGGGCATTTGGTAACACGAGACAGGTTCTATGCAGCACGAGGCAGCCTGCAGCACGGCACCCGTGAAATGCGTGTGGCGTGTCACACTGTGGCAGTGATGCTCGAGGCGTCGCAGGTCCTTGCCGACGTAGTAGTTGCTCAGCTCCCACACGGCCTCGGCGCAGGTTCGCAGGTGCGCCCAGAGACCGGCCTCGTGTCGCCGGGGCACTCCGAGGCGTTCGTGCGGCGCTTCTCAGGACTTCGAGACTTCGCGGTTCCTGTTGAATTGGCGCTCCGCCATCGCGTACGTCATTGCACGAAAAGGCTGCCAGGATGGATGCAGCCAGGGCATGTCTCCCGGGGGGAAAAGGATATAGTCCGAGCGACTGACCAGGTAACTGCGAATCTGCGCCAGCGGCGCGTCGTCATGGATGTAGTCAACGACCAGGATGTCGCCGTCAGGCAACTGCACCCAACCGGAGTATCCGCCGTCGCGGTGCACACTTCTGTCACAGTCAAGAATGAAGGAGCGGCCCGGATAGTACGAGGTCATATACCAGGGTCGCTCCTCGCCCTTCTCCTGAGCCAGCAATGCCGGCACATCCTCCGGACCCGGCTGGCGGGGGATCAGATCGCCAAGATCCTCGAAGCGCGCTGCATCCTGGGTCATCACGTGCATCGCCAGGTTTTCGTTCGGCATGTCACATCTGTAGGTGATGCAGACCTCACCGGATTTCAGCAGCCCCGCCTTCGGGCGTCCTGTCAGGCCCATCAGCCAGGTTTCATGGGGACCACTCCAGGTCGCCCCGCCGTCGCGTGAGATGACCTTTACGCCCGCACTTGGTCGGCGCGCCTGTTCAGCAACCCGGTTTCGCCCGAACCCGACAAGCGTACCATCGTCGAGTTCGACGAAGCTCAGTTCATCACAGAACGCCGCGTCGCTGTTCGGTACAGAAACAGCAGGGCCCCAGTGCCTGCCGCCGTCGTCCGAGAAACAGACAGCACCCCCTTTGTCGGGAATATCCAACCCCAGAAGTATCCTGCCATCGCGCAGTTCAGTTATCGCCGGCTGATAGCCCGAATGCGCCAGCTCGAGATCCTGTAACTCCGACCAGGTCTGGCCGCTGTCGGTACTGCGCAAGGCCTTGTTGGCGGTGCGTCGAATCGGGCCGTTTGCGGGCAAGGTGAAGTCGACGATGAGCAACAGTGTACCATCGGTCAGGCAGATCAGCCTGGGGCAGTTGATGGAAGCTCCGATCCGCCAGTCCTCGTCGATTCTGGCCAGGCTTTGCTCATACCCGGCCAGGGCATCCGCGGGCAGCCACGAGCGTGTCTGGTCGACCCTTTCTGCGGCCGCCACACACTCGGTGAGGAGAGTCTTGTCCTGCCAGTTCCTCCCCCCATCGAGGCTGCGTCGAACGACCAGTCGGGAGAACGGAAAAGGCGCATGCATCATGCACTCACGATACATGCACACCAGGACACCATCCGGCGTCATCGCAATATCCGGGAAGCACTCATAGATGTGATCATCCCGGGAGATCGTCTGCTTCAGCATTGCTATTCTCCTGAATACGGATAATTACGCGGGCCAATTATCGTGCGTCCGGTCCTTTCTGGCAACGCTGAT
>CALFPI010000288.1 GCA_937919035.1 uncultured Gemmatimonadaceae bacterium | reverse complement strand
AGGGCCAGGCCTTCGATCTTGCGGTCGGTCTTGCGTAGACGCGCCGCCAACTCCGCCAGTAGGCCGATGGCGATCTGCGGCACTTTGTAGACCAGCTGCAGGAAATCGGGACGCCGCACCATGTACAGCTGGGTGTCCTGTGTGGCCACGACGTTGGCCGAGCGCGGCTTGCCGTCCAGCAAAGACAGTTCGCCAAATACAGCACCCTCGCCAAGAAGCGACAGTATAACCTCGCGCCCATCTTCCGAGACGATGCTGACCTTGACCTGGCCGCTGGCGATAATGAAGAGTGCGTCACCCTCTTCTTCTGCAAGGATGATGACTTGGTCCTTGTCGTAGCCCCGCGTGATCGTGACTCGTGCAATGGCTTCGAGATCGTCGTCCTTGAGAACCTCGAACAACGGCACGCGGCGCAGAAGATCGATATTCATAGCTTGGCCCTTGGTTCGGGGAGACGCGCTAATTCCTGCTGGTCGATGCGGGCAACTGATCGACACGTTCTCGGGCGAGCCGACCCCACTCACTGCTGCTGCCTTCACGTTTGATAATTCTTTGGTACACGGTGCGGGCCGTATCGAATTCGCCGAGCTCCACATGGCAAAGAGCGCGCTCAAAGTCGGCGGAATTGATCCACTGTGTGCTGGCACCGGCCCCATGAAAGGCGACCTGGTAAAATGCGGTGATCGCCTTGCGGTACTCCCCCGTGTTCCGGTAGGCCTCACCGATATAGAAGCGGGCCTCGGCAGCATCTTCACCCTCGGCCCACTCCAGCACTTTCTGCAGGAAGGCGACGGCCTTTGTGTGCTGCCCCATTTCCTTGAGAATGTAGCCGATCTCGAGTTGCACGTCAGTCGTCCGGGGGTGATCCGGAAACGAGCTCTGAATGCGCTGTGTGATACGCAGAGCCTCATCCCATTGGAACAGCTTCGTATAACACTGCAGCAGTTGCCAGATGGCGTCCTGTTTCTGTGCCAGCGTCGCATGCGGATTGTCGACCACCCGGCGGAAGGCGCCAGCCGCCGGCAACAGGTTGTCGAGGGCAAGATGGAACTCGGCCAAGCGCAGGTATATGTCTGCAGCAAAAGGTGAGTCAGGATACTGGCGGACGAAGTTCGCCTGCGCCTGCAGGGCTCGGGCGGTCCCTTCTTCGGTGGGTTCGGCCCGCATCTGCTCCCACTGAGACGTGACGGCCAGGAAGGCACCGGCACTGGCAGGGCCGGCAGCCATGCGTTGTATGAGCACGGGGACGCCGGTGCCCATATCAAGGTGGGCAAGAGGACCGTCCTCCTTGGCAACGGCCTCAAAGATCTTGCGCGCTTTGTCGTACTCCCGTTGTTGCAGCCAGTAGCGCCCCTGATACAGGCGGAACAGGTACGGCCAGACCCCATCTTTGCCAAAACGCTTCAGCTGTTGACTGGCCATCTTGTCGGCTGCCTCCCGGCGTCCAAGTTCGTACAGCGAGACGACGGCGTGACCCATGGTGGCAGCGTCGATCTCCCCGGCAAGAAGCGGCGCATAGGCAGAGGCGGCCTGCTCGAACTGACCGGCGGCGAAGTGCAAGTCCGCTGCGCCCAGACGTGCAGCCGGAAGCAGGGCGTCACTGCGCACCTGGCCGAAGGCGGCGATGGCTTCCGGCACACGGCCGAGTCCGGCCAGCAAACGACCCCGTGCCAGTTGCAGACTGTCCGCATCCCCGGCGCCTTCGGCCAACAGACCATCAAATATGGCCAACGCAGCGCCTGCATCTCCCTGTTGCTGCTGAGATTCAGCCAGGCGCCGGCGCAGCGAGCCGCTGACATCACTTGTGGGATCAGATGCCGACAGCACCGAAAAAAGCTCAGCTGCTCTGCCAGGATCGCCGAGAGCCAGATAGGTGTCACCCAGCAGTTCCTGGGCTTCCCGTCGACCGGCATAGTCAGGGAATGCCAAGAGCAATTCGCTGAGCCGTGTGGAGGCTTCCGCATGGCGGTTGGCCTGCACGAGAGCGCGTCCCAATATCGCCAGGGCCTCTGGCTGCAGAGCTGTCCCGGGAAGCGTGGGCAACAACGTCGACAACGAATCTATAGCGACAGCCGTGTGACCACGTTGCAGAGCCACGAGAGAGCGGCCAAAACGGGCCCGCAGGGCCTGCGGTGAAGATGCCGCCTCCTGCAACAGCAGTGTGTAGGCGCTATCGGCAGCCGCCAGCTTTACCGAATCGCCCGATGCTGCCTGGCGCCGCGCATCACCCAGGCCCAGCAGGGCCCGCGCCCGCGCTTCGGCTGTTTCTTCGTCAAGGGGATGTTGGGCAAGAAACTCTGCATACCCCGTTTCCAGCACGCGCGGCCGAATTGTGTCGACCTGTGTGGCTGCTGCGGATTCGATCTGACGCAGATGGGCCAGCCGTGACCAGCGGCCGGCGTCGGCGCTCGCCAGAATACGGTCCTCCTGCAAGGCGAGCGCATGCAGCGAATCGGCAGATGCTGGATCCCCTTCCAGTTGGCGTTGACGCGACAGGCGGTAGAGGCAGTCGGCCAGGTAGAACTGAGCCTCGGCGGCCGTCGCGTCGCCGGAGTAGGAGCCGGCGTAGGCTTCCCAGGCGCGTACGGCATTGGCGAAATCCTGGTGCTCAAGCAGCGCGCGGGCGGCGTGCAACCGGACCTGTTGTCGCGGCACGCCGGACAGTTCGTCGATGTAGCCCTGTTGCAGAGAACGGACGAGGCGGTCCGGATCGACAATCGAGTATTCGCGCAGATATTCGACACGCTGCCGTACTTGCGTGGCACGAACGTGCCCAGGATACCGTTGCAGAAAGACACCATACTCACCAATAGCCAGACGCCGGGCGCCTACCCCCTCGTACGCCGCAGCCAGGCCGTACTGGGACTCACCTGCCAACGGTCCTGCACCGCGAGCCAGCTCGCCAAACAGAATCACAGCCTTGTCGTGATAGCCGCTGGCAGCAAGCACCTGGGCCAGTTGCAGGCGGGCCAGATCCTGGTCGGCAGAGGACTCGGGGAAATCATCACCAAATCGTTTCGCGTCTTCGAGATAGCGGCGGAACCACGAAGCGGCACGGGCCAGGTCCCCTTGGCGGCGGTAGAGGGCGCCCAACTCCCGCACGGCAGCGGCGGCAACTGCCGACGGCGGCAAGCCGGAAGGCGCCTGAGCCAGTTGCAGGAACAGACCGATGGCGGCGCCGAAGTGGTCGCTCTGGCCCAGAGCAATGGCCTGGCCCAGGCGCACTTCGCCCAACACAGGTGATCCGGCGGCGTTGAGTTCCCCATACTCTGCAAGTGCCTCTGCTGTGCGACCCACCAGGCGCAGTGCATCGGCATGTCCGAGGCGGGCCCGAGCCTGCAGGTGGCCATCACGGACCATCTTTACTGCACCCGCGTAGCGGCTGACGGCGTCCTCGTAACGTCCTAAGGCCAGCAGGTGGCTGGCCAGATCGAGGTACGCACTGTCACTCTGAGCCGTCCCGGCAAAGGCGCCATGCAAGGCCTTGAAGGTGGCCTCCGCGTCGCCGACACGCTGCAGCACGAGATGGATATTTCCAGACAGCAGCAGGGCATCGCGAGCCTCGTTGCTGCCCGGTGCTGCCACCGAGATCGACGCCAACAGGCTCTGCGCCGTCCCGGCATCGCCGCTGGCAAACAGCAGTTGCGCCAACCGGTAACGCCCACGGTTGGCTTCCACTCTGTTTGTATAGGTCGTCAGCAGCTTGTTGTAGACGCGGACGGCATTGCTCAGGTCCCCAGCGCGGACATAGTTGGCTGCGGCCGCAAGCAGCGACGCCGCGGCGAACTGGGCCTCACTGTACAGCCGTTGCACGTCTTCAAAACCGCTAGCGGCGCGACCAAAGGATCCGATCTCCTGCAGGCAATCGGCACGTTCCCGCCGGGCATCGGCGGCCGCCACATGTTCCGTATGCACTTCGTAGAACGCCTCAAAAGCCGGTACGGCGTCTGCACACCTCTGACTCCGGGCATAGGACCGGGCCAACAGCAGCGCCGCATCCGCCTGCCGCGGGTCTCCCGGGTAGTTCCGCATGAACTCAGCGAACAATTGTGCCGATGTCGCATAGTCACCGGCATCACGGAACAGGTTCTGGGCCAGGCCGAAATCGTCATCCGCATCCGCGTGGACCAGCGACGCGGGCACCAGTGCCAGCAGCACCAATACCCCATGGAACGTCAAAGCAATACGTAGATTCATGAAGGTATGACCGCCAAGACGGCAGGAATGTCCAGGAAAGAAGGGCGACAGGCACCGGGATGGTGCACTACCTTACTGAGGAATGGGCCAACCTACAGACCACTCAGATCAGGGTCAAGACGTGTCGCATCAGTCACTTACGCACAATTCAGCCAGCTGTCTGGAGTACGCCCACGCCAAGATAAACCTAGGTCTCAAAGTTCTGTCGCCTCGGCAGGACGGCTTCCATGATTTGCTCAGCATATTTCAGGCAGTGAGCCTGCACGATACGATTGCCGTCACTCTGGCAGCGGACATCAGCCTAACCTGCTCCGATGCATCCCTGCCCATGGCAGCCGACAATCTAGCCTGGCGCGCCGCAGAGCTGTACCGCCGTGAAACCTCCACCTGTGGTTGTCATATCGAGTTGACCAAGGTGATTCCTGCCGGCGCGGGGCTCGGCGGCGGCAGTGCCGATGCGGCGGCCGTCCTGCGCGCCCTCGATCGACTCGCACAAAACCCCCTCGGACTGCCGCGCTTGGCAGAACTCGGCGCTGAGATCGGCTCGGATGTTCCCTTTGCCGTGCACGGTGGCACGATGCTCGTCGAGGGACGGGGTGAGCGGCTGACGCCGCAGGCATGGACCACTGCGCCAGATTGGTGGTATCTGCTGGTTTGTCCCTCGGCGCCAGTGGCCACAGATTGGGCCTATCGACAGTTGCGCGGGACGCGGGAGACGCAGGGCTTGTCGGATCCCTCCGCGTACGCTACCTTGATTAGCTCTGCACGCGGCGGGTATCTCGACGCGGGGAAACTGTGGTCGGTTCTTGAAAACGACTTCCAGCCCCTTGTTGAAGAGACCACACCCATCGTCGCCCGAGCCAGCCAGTTGCTGGCTGACACGGCTCCGCTGGCCCAATCGATGTCGGGCAGTGGGTCGACTGTCTACGGCATTTATGACGACCGGACCGCCGCACTTCGCGCAAAAACCATCTTACGCGAGGCGCAGTATCCGGTCTTTGTATGTACCCCCGTCGGACCCTCGTCTGTGGTGCCAGGTTTGGCAAGCGGCGACCCGGGCTGGCGGGACGTTAAGGGTGTTTGATTTGACACGAGAACGAATGATTGCCCGGTCGTTCAATTGGTAGGACAACGGATTTTGGGTCCGTCTATCGAGGTTCAAGTCCTCGCCGGGCAGCCAGCTGACGCAAAAGAGAGGTAGTCCCATGGCGGTGGCGGTTAAGATCTACCAGCGCGAAACAAAAGAACTGACACTGGAGCCGAGGCCGGAACGTGGCAAGGGTCCCGTCGGACGTCTGCGTCGAGAACAAGAGATGCTTCCGGGGGTTGTCTACGGACACCACCAGGAACCGCGGCCCTTCAAGATTCCCGGTCGTACTCTGGAACGAGCCCTCGCCGCAGGCGGACGCAACGCGATCTTCGTGCTCAAAGAGGCTGGCAACCAGGAAACCGAGCGTGCTGTTGTGCGCGAGATCCAGTATCACAAGGTGCGCGGCGATGTTATGCACATCGACTTCCTGCGCATCAACGCCGACGAAGAATACACAGCCAGTGTGCCCCTGATTACCATTGGCGTACCCGTCGGCGTAAGCATTGGTGGTGGCGCCCTGCAGCACAGCTTGACCGCGGTCGACATGCACTGCATTGCCTCGCAGATGCCGTCACGGATCGAGATTGACATCACGGGTCTGCAAATCGGTGACAGCATTCACGTGAGTGACCTGCTTGCATCGGAGGCCCGCATCGTCAACGATGGCGACGTGACCATCGTCAGTGTGCTGGCGCCGCGTCTCACGGTGGACGAAGAAGCC
>CALFPI010000287.1 GCA_937919035.1 uncultured Gemmatimonadaceae bacterium | reverse complement strand
AGTGCCCTGCTCTGAGGAGTGGTCGGCCGCAAAATTGCAGGTGGGCGGAGATGCGAATCCTCGTCCTTCTCGCGACCGTGACCGTGATCTTGAGCCTGGGGCTCGGTGGCATCGGTGTGGCTCTGGCTGCGTCAGGCGCGGCACTGCCCGAAGAAGAGTCGGAGCGTCAAGCGTCGACACAGTCCCCGCCGGTCCACGCCTGGCAACCCCACATGGCACTGCGCCTGCAGACCAGCGCCGCACGCGTCGATGCTCTGCGTCTGCAGCAACACTTCAGCGGGCACCTGGGCCCATGGCAATTCGCGGCGCTGAATGAACGTGATCCGGGGGAGCGACGATGGCATGATCATGTCGTTGGCTACGTGCAGCGCACTTCCAGGCGACTTGATCTGGCTGTCGGCACATTGCGACCCGCATTCGGCCAGGGATTGCTCTTCGGACGGGGGATGGCAACAGGGGTACCGACGCCGACAGTGCGACGCGATGATGCGACGCTGGGTTACCGGTCCGCCGCAGAGGCGCGAACGATCGACGGTGCTGCCGTCCGCTGGCGTGGTGCCGCCTGGTCGGGGGCGGTCCTGGCGGGTGTGGTGCGCTGGGATGCTCGCGTGGCTGACGAGGGCATTGCCAGGGCTCTGCCTGACGATGGTGATCACAGCGGCAGCGGCGAGGCCGCGCGGGATCGATTACATGGCAGCATCGCTGCCGGTCGCTGGACGCTGCGCGCCGGACGGGCGCAGGCGGGGTTCAGCGTCCAGCGCACAGTGTTCGCACGCCGTATCGACCTGCGGGGTAGCGAGACACCATACGCCTTCCGTGGGCGGCAGCTGACATCTGCTGCGGCAGATGCGAAGGGACATCTTGGCGTGTTACGCTGGTATGCGGCAGTGGCCCGCGCCGGACACAGGACGGCGGGACTCGCCGGTCTGTCAGGGATGTCGGCCGCCGGCCTGCGCGTCGATGTCCTTGGCCGTTGCTATACGGCAGGATTCTTTTCACCCCTCGGGGCGGCTGCCAGCGGTGCTGAAATGAACAACGAGCGGGGCTTGACCCTGCAGGCCCGGGCCGGCCGTCGTTGGCGGTTTTGGGCAGACCTGATGCAACGGCCCGTGCCGCGATGGCGTCAGCCGTTGCCGACACATCGCCGCGCAGCCGGTGTGCGTGGGACAACACGCATCGGCCGGTGGCAGTGCAGAGCTGATCTGCAGCAACGGGTCAACAGTGCCTGGATCGGTGCCGCAGCCGGCGATGAGACCACGATTCGAGCCCGTCTGCAGGGCGTGAGGTCACAAGGGCGCCTGCGCCTGACGCTGAGCGCCGATGGCGTCGGTTACCGGCGTGATCTGCGCCGGGCGTCGGCGCCGGGGCGCCGCGGTGTCTCCGGCTCCGCGGCGATTCGCTGGCAGCCGGCCCGCCTGCAGGTGAACGGTCTGCTGAGTCTGTTTCACACCGATGGGTATGCGACTCGGGTCTACCAGTATGAACCACAGTTGCCGGGTGCCGTCAGCATCCGTCCCCTCTATGGCAAGGGTCTGCGCCTGGTTGCCGTCTGTAGTACTCGTCTTGGTTGCCTGCAGGTGGGTGTCCGGTGGCGCCTGCAGGCTGCGGCGACGGGGGTGCAGCATGTCGCGGCCGTGCAGCTCGAGACGCTGCATCGATCTCGTTGACATGCTGCAAACGTCTGTGTAGCTTGGCGCTTTTCCACTCTCGATGGAGTCCCGATGGCCACCAAACGACTCGATCAGGATCTGGAGGACCGGCTTCGCCGCCTCAACGAGATCGGGGCGGCTCTGTCACTGGAGCGCGATCTGCATGCTCTCCTGGATCGGATCCTGCTTGAGGCGCGTCGCTTCACCTACGCCGATGCCGGTACGCTCTATCTCGTCACCGGCACGAGTCTCACTTTCGAAGTAGCCCAGAACGACACCTTGAAGCTGGCGAACGATCCGGCGGAGGGCGTCAGCATGCCGCCCGTGGCGCTGGATGGCTCAAGTGCCTCGGGCTACTGCGCCGTTACCGGCGAAACACTCAATATCGAGAATGTCTACGCCGAGGACGGTCCACGCCGGTTCGAGGGGCCTCGGCAGTACGACGACATGACCGGATATCATACGCGCTCCATGCTCGTCGTCCCCATGCGGGATCACGAGGACCAGATCACCGGCGTACTGCAACTGCTCAACGCCAAAGATCCGATGACCGGAGAGATTCGGGCTTTCTCCGCAGCCGACGAGCCTCTGGTGCTGTCACTGGCGTCTCAAGCGGCCGTTTCGGTCAACAATGTGCGCCTCATCGACGACACGGAGCGTCTGTTTCAGTCCTTCGTGCAGGTCATGGCCACCGCTATCGACGAGCGTTCGCCGTACACGGGTGGACACATCCGTCGGGTGGCGGAGATGACGATGCACATGGCGCATGCAGTCAACATCTGCAGCGAGGGCCCTCTGGCGGAAAAGGTCTTCGACGAGGATCAACTCGACGAGTTGCGTCTGGCCGCCTGGATGCACGACATCGGCAAGATCACGACACCGGAGTGGGTCGTCGACAAGCCGACCAAGTTGACGACGATCTATGATCGCATCGATCTGTTACGCGCCCGCTATGCGTGGATCGCCGCAGAACTGGAGGCCCGTTACCAGCGCGAAAGGGCCGACCAACTGGCGGCGGGACAGCAGATCGACGCGGAGCGCACGATCCGGCACAAACAAGTCTGCGCCGAGCTTGCCGACGACTTGATCTTCCTGCAGCGGGCCAACCTGCCCGGTGAGTTCATGGAGGATGATGACCTGGCTCGTCTGCAACGGATCGCCAGCAAGCGCTACGCCGACGACCTGCCACCCCCCGTGACCGATGAAGAACTCGAGAATCTGTCGATTCGGAAGGGCAGCCTCACTGGTACGGAGCGGCAGAAAATCAATGACCATGCGAAGATGAGCATCCGCATGCTGGAAACGATCCCTTTCACCCGGAAACTGGCACAGGTCCCGGGAATCGCTGGCGCGCACCACGAAAAACTCGATGGCAGTGGCTATCCCAAGGGCCTGCAAGGTGAACAGATTTCGCTCCAGGCCCGCATCCTGGCCCTGGTGGACATCTTCGAGTCTCTGAGCGCCGATGACCGACCGTACCGTTCGCAGCCGATTCCGCGCGATGTGGTTCTGCGTATCCTCAGTGAGGAAGTGGACGCAGGACACCTCGATCGCGACGTTTTTGATCTGTTCCTGCGGGAACAACTGTATCTGAAGCTTGACGATATCAAGGCAGCGGACCGGGGCTGACGGCAAGGACAGGAAACACGCGACCACGGCGGCAAAAGTTTCCCTACCGGCTCGCGTTGGCCCTGTGTGCGACTGAGTGCAGCACAGTCATCCACCACATGAAGTACCGAAGAATGCGCGCAGCTCCACATGTGGCGCTTTTTCGTGTCTCCTGCCAGCAACCGCGGTACGGGGACAGGTCCGAATCCGGGCTCTAAAAAAAACCTATAACTCTCTTGTTTTACTAAAGGATATGGTGCATCGGTCCGATTATCTGAGCATCGGCAGTGGTGTCGCTGGCCTCTATTTTGCGATTCAAGTCGCACGAGGCGGCGCAACCGTTTCCATTGTCACCAAGAAGGCGGCGACGGAATCGAACACGCGCTACGCCCAAGGGGGCATCGCCACCGTTTTTGGTGGTGACGATTCGATCGAATCGCACATCCGGGATACGCTGGACGCGGGTGCCGGGTTGTGCGATGCAGCAGCGGTCGAGACGGCAATTGGCGAAGGCCCCCGGCGAGTACAGGATCTGCTCGCTTTGGGTGCTCAGTTCTCCAGGGAGGAGGACGGCCAACTGTCGCTGGGACGCGAGGGTGGCCATTCGCACCACCGCATCGTACACGCCGACGACTGGACCGGCAGGGAAGTGGTTCGGACGCTGCTGGAGGCAGCCAGGGCCGAAGAGCGGGTGACCTTTTTCGAAGATCACCAGGCACTCGACCTGATCGTCGACACGGACGGAAACTGTTGCGGCGCGTGGGTGCAGCATGGAGCACGACCCGACGGATCGGGTGGCAGGATCGAAGCCTTTTCAAGTCCGGTAACGTTGCTCGCTACCGGCGGCGCGGGCGCGATCTTTGCCAGCACGACGAATCCACCCGTGGCGACCGGAGACGGTGTGGCCATGGCGTATCGCGCCGGAGCAACGGTGGCGAATCTGGAGTTCATCCAGTTTCACCCCACAGCGCTGGCGCACCCCGAGGGCGGCTCGTATCTCATTTCAGAGGCGCTGCGCGGGTATGGTGCAGTGGTTGTAAACCACGCAGGTGAGGCCTTCGTGGAACGGCAATTGCGCCTCGGATCATTGTCGACCCGGGATGTTGTCGCTCGGGCGATCGTGGCCGAGATGAAGAGCAGCGGGAAAGAGTGCGTATTCCTCGATGTTACCGGGAAGGATCCCGCAGAGACGAGGCGGCGCTTCCCGAATATCAACATGATGTGCCGGGGCCTGGGAATCGACATGACGACCCAGCCGATCCCGGTGGCACCTGCGGCGCACTATCTGTGTGGCGGGGTGCGCACGGACATTGATGGACGCACCGATGTGCCGGGGTTGTATGTCGCCGGCGAGACGGCCCACACAGGGCTGCACGGTGCCAACCGTCTGGCGAGCAATTCGCTGTTGGAGGGGCTTGTTTTTGGCGCCCGGGCCGCAGCGCATGCCAGCGGCAACATGGACTTGCGTCGGACACAGCACGCCCTGCCAGGGCTGCCTGAGCCGGCGGACCCGATCGATCCCGATCTCGCGAAGCGAGCCGGTGAGACCATCGGACGCGTTATGCTCGACGATGTCGGCATCGTTCGCACCAATGCATCTCTGGCGCGTGCCTGCGGCATCCTCGATGAACTGGCACAGGAAGTGGCATGTGCCGGCTGTGCGCCGGCAGACTTGCGCAGCAAATTGACGGTGGCTCGCCTGGTGGCACACTCGGCTCGCTCGCGGTGCGAGAGTCGAGGGGTGCATCACAATGCGGACCACCCGGACCGAGACGACGAGAACTGGCAACACGATTCCCTGATGCGGGCCGGGCGCTGAGTGATACGCGGCCGGCCGGATGGCAGACACACCGGAAGGCGGCGCGTTCGAGAAATGAAGAGATTACTCCTTACAGCCTGGGTCCTGGCAGCGTTCGTCGCCTGGGCCCTGCCGGCAGATGCCGGCGAGGGTCTCATCACGAAGGTCCGCGGCCGAACCCTGGCGATTGACAAGGGTGCCGACGACGGACTGGAGATCGGTCTTGAGGTGGTCGTTGTACGGCCCGCCAACGAGGCGATTATTCATCCGCTGACAGGTGAGAACCTCGGCGCTCCGGAGATCGAGATCGCCAGCGGGCGCATCAACAAGGTCTCGGCCCGCGCCGCATCCATCCAACTGGACGGCAATCCCATCATTACTGTCCGTTCCGGCGACCTGGCCCGCTTCCTGACGATCGAAGAGAAGATGGTCATGGATCAGGAAGTGGCGACGGAGACGGCGGAACAGGCATCGCGAGAGCGCGGCGACATTCGCAGCGAGTCGTCGCGTCTGGCGCGCAGTATCAGCAGCATTCAGGGATCCATCCGTGGCCTGGAGAAGGCGATCCGCGATCTGCGCCGCTTCGACGACGATGTCGTCAAGCCGCAGTTCAACGCCATCAACAAACAGGTCAACGAAATGCGCGATGAACTGAATCAATTGCGCGAGACCGTCAGCCTGTTGAATGCCGTACCCATCCAGGAGATGGGCGAGGGCGGCGAAGGCGAAATGTCACAGGAAGAGGTCGAGCGCCTCCGCCTGATTATCCAGGAGGAGATCGACAAACTGCAGAGCCAGCTTGCGGTGGTGCAACCGCCGCCGATCGATGCTTCGATGGCCCCGGATCTGCAAATGGATGATGAGTTTGTCGATCTCGAAGAAGATGCACCGATCTACGCCCAGATATGGTTCTGGGGGCTGTTCGGTGTAGTCGGCCTTGTCGGTGTCGGCTTCTGGTTCTATACCCGGATGGGTAGCGGCAGTGACGAGGATGATGAGGAAGATGATGAAGAGTTCGTGGACGACGATGACGACGATGATGATGACCTCGACATCGAAGTTGAAGATGAAGAGGATGACATCGTGGTTGAGGAGACGAGTTGATGACACTCCTGACAAGTAACAAGTCTCTGCGGGCAGGTGCACTGTTGCTGCAGGCGTTGCTGGTGACAGCTCTGTCGTTGTCGCCGGTGATGGCGCAGAAGAAGATGGCCGACACAGACATGGCGGGGGAAGGTCTCATCGTCCGCATCCAGTCTGCTGATCTCGTGTTCATCGATCTAGGTACAGAGCACGGTATCACCAGAGGTGATCTGTTCGAGATCATCAGTTCCGAAATGCTCGTTCATCCTTTGAGTGACAGCATTCTGGCAGTGACTCCGAAGAGTGTCGGTTGCCTGCAGGTGCTGCAGATCTATCCGCACACAGCGCTGGCGCGATTGCTGCAACTGGATCGTGGCGAGGACCCCATGTTGAAGCCGATCGAGCGCGTCATCGACCCGGAGCGCCGGGCAGAGATCGAAAAGATGATGTTGCGTGGCGTGCGCGCCGCCGCTGGTGTAGACGTGTCGCGGCGGGTCGCGGTGATTCCCGGCCTGTATCAGACGCGTATCGGTGAGACGCGCAAGGGCTGGGGTTTGCTGGCGGCATCCGGTGTTAGTCTGATCGGCGGCTTTGCCTATCGATCCAATTCGAATGACTGGTACGACCAGTATCAGAATCTGCCGGCGGGCCTGCCCGAAAGCGACTACTCGTTCTACTTCACCAAGGCGCAGGACAAGCGATCGCGGAGCAACAACCTGTTCTGGCTTGCCGGGGCGCTGTACGTCTACAACTGGGTTGATATTCTGTGGCTTGGAGATGCCGCCGGGGTCGCCTATCAGGCGCCGCCGTCGACGGGACTCCATGTGGCTCTGGGCATCAATACGAAGCAGCCTCTCTTGCGCCTCACGCACAGATTCTGAGGATGTCATGAGACGCAATCGCCTGATGGCTTTCAGCACATTTCTCCTGGCACTGATCCTTGGGGCCAATGCCTGTGGTGACCTGACGCGTGACAACCCCGTCGATCCTGTCGTCAACGGTGGACAGACCCTGCGCGACCAGCTTCTGGGTGCATGGAGTCGGATCGATGACGAGAAAAACGAGATCTACAGCTTCACCACCGATGGCCGCATCGAATTGCGGGATTTTTCCAGCCCCACCGGTGGGACCGTCGATCGCAACGCGACGTATCCGCAGACACGAGTTCGAGTCTTTGCCGGCACGTACACCCTCGTGGGCAACCTGTTGACGATCTTCTTCACCCAGGCGCAGTCCAATGATCCGGATGACGCGACGAAGGTGCCATCGGCGCAGAAGATTGTGGAAATCGGTATTCGTCGGGCGACGCTGACGTTCGTTGAATCCGATGGCACGCGGTTCTATACCTCCCTTCAGTAGCAGCTCTTCCACGGGGTAGCAGGTGACGCGCCGGCCGCGTATATTCCGGATTCGATTCGCCATTCATCACCCTCTCCCCGGGGGAGTGTCAAGTTGGGCATCGTCGTCCTCGATTTCGGCGGTCAATACGCCCATCTCATCGCCAATCGGATCCGCCGACTGAACGTCTGGGCGGAGATCCGTTCACCCGACACACCTGTTGAAGAACTACGCCACGCGGACGGGCTGATCCTTTCCGGCGGCCCCTCGAGTGTCTATGCCGCTGATCGACCACCATTTGAGGCGGCGATCCTCGATGCGGGCCTACCCATTCTGGGCCTGTGTTACGGGCATCAACTGCTGTGCCACATGCTCGGCGGCCAGGTGGAACGTGGACAACGGCACGAGTATGGCGCGGCGGCGTTGTCCGTTGCCTCTGCGACGGGCGTACTTGCCGGCCTGCAGCCATCGGAACGTGTGTGGATGAGCCATCGGGACCTGGTACTGGGGGTCCCGGAAGGTTTCGCCATTCTCGCCAGCACTGACGACTGTCCGATTGCCGCCATGGGTGATGACAGTCGGCGGATCTACGGACTGCAGTTCCACCCCGAGGTGACCCACACCGAATCGGGCCTGAAGATCCTCGACAATTTCATCGACCTGTGCGGCTGCGATCGCGATTGGACGATGCAGAACTTCATCGAGTTGGAAACCGCACGGTTACAGAAACAGACAGAGGGCCGCAAAGTCTTTTTGCTGGTCTCCGGTGGGGTCGATTCCACGGTGGCTTTCCTGTTGTTGAATCAAGCCCTTGGTGTGGATCGTGTTCTCGGGCTGCACATCGACAACGGGTTCATGCGCAAGGGTGAAACGGCTCTGGTCAAGCAGTTGCTCAATGACTCAGGTTTCACCAACCTCGAGGTCGTCGATGCCAGCGCTGAGTTTCTGCAGCGCGTTGCCGGTGTCGCCGAACCTGAAGAGAAGCGCCGGCATATCGGCGAAGAGTTCATTGAGGTGCGGGACCGCGAACTGGCTCGCCTCGAGCTTGATCCGGACGAATGGTTGCTGGGACAGGGCACGCTCTACACCGACAC
>CALFPI010000286.1 GCA_937919035.1 uncultured Gemmatimonadaceae bacterium | reverse complement strand
GGCGCTGGAGCCCGACAGCCAGCTGCTGTCCGGCTTTGCCACCTTCCCGGGCGCCGTACAGATCTGTGCCGGCCCGGGGGCGGCGATTCTGTTCCACAATGCCGTCTGGCATACGCGTGGGCCGCACACGCGGCAGGGGGGCAAACGGATCCTGCTCTACTACGCCTACGAGCAACCGTGGATGATCGGCAACGCCGAGCACTGGAAATACGCCCCGGCGTTCTACAATGCCCTGTCCCCGGAACGGCGACGGCTGTTTCACGGGTTCGTCTTTGATCCGCCGGAGATGCGCGAATTCTGATCCGGCGGTTCATCACCTTGACCGCGTCCGTCGAGGCCGGATAGATTGCGGCCTCTTTTCTGATTCATCTCAACGGGAGACAAGCGCATGCCCAGAGGCAAGCTCGACATCGGCTTCATGTGGAACGGTACGGATGCGCAGTTGCGCTGGCTGGCGCAGGCGGGCGTCACCGATGTGGTCGGTCATGTGCCGGCGGCAGATCGCCTGCCGATCTGGACCTACGACGCCATGCTGAAACAGAAGAATCGGGTCAAGAGCTTCGGTCTGAAACTGTCCGTATTTGAGGGCATTCCCGTGAGTGACCGCATCAAGCTGGGCATCGAGGGGCGCGACGAGGATCTCGACAATCTGTTGGAGTCCCTGCGCAACATGGGGCGCGCCGAGATCCCGGTGCAGTGCTACAACTGGATGGTCCACTTCAACTGGCTGCGCACGTCGGTGTCGACGCCAGTGCGTGGTGGCGCCGTGGCCACAACCTACGATCACGCCGAGTTCGAGCGCGGGCCCAAAACGCAGTACGGGGATGTGTCCGAAGAGCAGTTGTGGGACAGCCTCGAGTATTTCCTCAAGGCAGCGGTGCCGGTGTGTGAGGAGTACGGCGTGAAACTGGCCATGCATCCCGACGATCCGCCGTTGTCACCGATTCGGGGCATCAGTCGGATCATGCGCAACCCGGAGAGCTTCCAGCGCATGCTCGACCTCGTGCCGAGCCCCGCCAATGGCATCACCTTCTGCCAGGGCTGCTTCTCCGAGATGTGCGTCGACATCCCCAACACGGTCAAGAGTTTCGCCGACCGCATCCACTTCGCCCATTTCCGCAACCTCACTGGCACGGCGGAGCATTTCACCGAGCAGTTCCACGACGATGGCCAGCAGGACATGTACGTCGCCATGAAGGCGTACATCGACGGTGGTGTCACCTGCCCCATGCGTCCGGACCATGCGCCGACGATGGAGGGGGAGGACAACAGCCACCCCGGCTACGCACAGCAGGGCCGGCTGCTGGCGGTCGGTTACATGCGCGGGCTGATGGAGGCGATCTACAAAGCGGGCTGAGGCAAACTCCGCCGCGGCGTCACGGACCGCCGTGGCGTCGGCACGGACCGACGCCACGACGGAGAGCACCTATTTCAGCAGCATTACCTTCGTCATGGCGCGGTCCGCCCCTGTCGCCAGGCGCAGGAAGTAGGTGCCATTGGCGACGGTGTGCCCCGCCGCATCCGTCCCGTTCCATGTGGCCGAATAGCCGCCCGGCGAAAGGTGCTCAGCGACCAGCGTCTGCACGCGCCGGCCCAGCAGGTCGTATACGTGCATCTCGACATAACCGTCGACGGCTACATCGAAAGGCGCCCGCACCGTGGCATTGAAGGGGTTCGGATAGCCGGCACCGAGAGCCGTGTCGACTGGCAGGGCGGCCGAGCGTTCCTCGCGCACCGCCGTGATGGGCGCCTGATTCAGCACGACGATATAATTCGGTGGCAGTCCCGTGTCGATGGGACCCTGCAGCAACACGCCTGTGGTGGCATCGTAGATCTTCAGGCCTGCACTGCTCGGATCCGTGAAGCTGCCCTGATCGCCGATCAGCAGACGATTGCCGTCGATGGCGACGCTGGCGATGTAGCCGCCGCTGAGCCCTTCCAGTGGTGTGCCGACCGAACCTGTCGCCAGGTCAACGGGGACGATCGAGTTGGCAAAATTCTCATCCAGCACGATGGCAAAACCCGCATTCGACGTGCGCAGCACCAGATAGTTCAGGTCGCCTCCCAACTGCGTCTCGGTAATGGCGAGGCCCAGACTGGTTGCGCTCCGGGTGTCGATGATATCGATCCCCCCGGCACGATCCCCGAACCCCGCCGACCCGGACACGACGATGCGCTCGCCAACAACGATGACACTGTTCGGATTGGCGGCGCTCAGGGCGATGTCGCCGACAACTGCGTCGCTGACAATGTCGATGATGACCAGAACCGCATCGCCGGGAACGAAGCCTGCGTCGCGATCGAGTCGCTGACAGCTGACATAGACGAGATCGCCGACGCGTACGATCTGATCCATTTCCGGCAGGCCGTCAGCATCTGCATAGGCACTCAGGTCGATGACGCCGATTTCCGTGCCATCGCGAGGATCGACAACGAGAAGGTCAGAGGATTCGTAGCGCGACACGTAGGCCTTGCCTGGTGACAGGACCTCGATGTCCCGGGGGTTGCTGCCGTTGCCAACCGAAAACTGCGCAATCGGCGTGGCCACATCGGCCGGGTCGAGGAGGATGATATTGTCCTGACCGAGGCGATTGACAATGTAGATCCTGCCATCCTGGAAGTAGCCCACGGCGTCGCTATGGATGCCGAGCAGGTTCACCTGAGCTGTGGTGGCGCCCGACGGCAGGTAGGCCATGCTGCCGGTGGCGAAGTCGGACGTGAGGATGAGCAGGTCGCTCTGGGCGCTGAGGTTTGCGGTGGTGAAAACCATCAAGGCGATCATCAGGATGGATCGTGTTCGGTGCATCTCTTGGGGCTCCATAGCGTGAGGGTGGGAACGAGGCATCAGTTCCCGGAGAGGGAGAGGTCGATGTCTACAGACAGGAACGCCGCACGACCGGGAAGGGGATAGCCCCAGAGGTCGGCGACCTGATTGTCGGTGAGGTTGCGGATCTCGACGGCGAAGGTCACGGCGTCCCCGGCGGGCACACGGGCACCGAGAGTGTGTACCGTTCGCGCCGGCACGGGACGCAGGTTGGCACGATCGAGGAAGTGGCGGCTCTCGTGGCTGATCTCGTAGTGCAGCCGCATGCCCGGAGCGTCCAGGTCGACACGAGTGCGCAGACGGTGCCGGGGTGTGTTGGGCAGATCCTTGCCGGTCTCGAAGGAAAAGGGGGAGCGGTTTTCGGCCTGCTGGCGGGTGTAGCTGCCCTCCAGGCGCCACCGGGACGCCAGCATTCCCTGCGCCCGGGTCTCGATGCCACGCAGGCGCGCCCGGCCAATGTTCTGTGGCCGCGACACCCGTTGCGAATTCTGGATGAAACGGATCATGTCATCCACCTCGTTGTCGTAGGCGACCGCTTCGACGAGAAGCAGACCCGTGCGCTTTGGCACAGCGCGGTAAATTATGCCGCCATCCACGTTGCGCCCGCTTTCATGCAGCAGATTGATATTGCCAATGACGGTGCCACGGTCGCCGAAGAGTTCGAAGAACCCCGGGGGTCTGCCATACCGGCCGACGTGTGACTGCGCTGTCCAACCGGCACCGACGTCGAAAGACATGCCCAGGTTCGAGCTCCACAGAGACTGCTGGCGGCGGCTCCCGGAAACCTGCGTGCCATCGGTGCTGGCGAAGTCATCATCGAGGCGCTCGATCTGCAGGCCGGCGTTGATCACCAGGCGGTTCGAAAACCGCGCCATCTCCATCTCACCACCGGCGGACGTGCCCAGCCGCCGACTAGATCTGCTGGTAGATCTGCTGGCCGAAACGCGATCGAGGAGGCGTTGTGGGGAGAACCGTTCGTAGTGCACGCCGCTGAAGAGGGTCGTCAGCAGGGGGCCGAGGAGCAGGTTGCCTTCGACCCGCAACCCCGTTCCCGTCGTCGTATTGCGGTCATGTTGAATACCGACGCCGACCTCTCCCTGAAGATCCTTGTAGTCGGTACGCTCCGCGGACCGGTAGACCTTCAGGCGATACCCGGCGCGGCCCTGTGCCAGAGGGCCAAAGACGTTCGCCTCGCTGATGCCACGACGGGTGTCGAAGCGGGTGTCCAACGCCTGAAAGTTGCCGATGCCCGGCAGCCCTCGGTGGCTGACATCCTGTGTATGCGACAGTTGCATTCTGGCGGCCCCGACGTGGCGGGCCGCACGCAGCAGCACCCGTCCGGAGCCAAAGTCGCTGTTGCGCCGCCTCGCCCACTCGTCGTCGGTGCGATTGTATTCCGTGCCGTTGTCATCCCAGAAGCGGAAGTCGTTGTCACTGCGACTGTAATCGACGAGAACCAGACCATCCCAGTCCCTGTGCCGGCCGGCAACCGATGTCGACAACTGATACGTGCCAAAGGCTCCTGCCTGGGCCAGCAGACGGACTCGCGGCGGACCACCGGCGGGGCGGGTGCGCAGGTGCACGACGCCGCCCAGACTGTTGCCACCGAAACGACCGGGCACGGCGCCCCGGTAGACATCGATGGATTCGACGCCACCAGCCGGCAGCGAGCCAAGGTCGACGCCGCCACCGACTGCCTGATTGAGAGGCACGCCGTCGAGAAAAACCAGGACCTGTTCGGAGGTGGAGCCGCGGATCGACAGGCTGCTGAAAGCCCCAAGACCACCATAGCGGCGGATGTCGACGCCGCTGGCCTGCTGCAGCAAGTCGGGCAGATCGGCACCCGGCGCGGCGATCTCTGCCACTTCCAGGCGTTCGACGAAGGCTGCTGTGTGCTGGCGTTCGTCGTGGCGCGCACGCACGACGACTTCGTCCATCACCAGGGGCAGGGGCGCCAGCAGCAGATCGACGGTGACCGTGCTGTCGGTGATGTTCACCGGGATGCGGGCCGGGTGGTAGGCGAGGGAGCGGGCTTCGAGTTCCCAGCGACCGGAGGGCAGATCGGCGAAGTGGTAGCGGCCGTCGATATCGCTGACGCCATGGCGGGTGCTGCCGCCAGCAACGGACTGGAGACGCAGAACGACGCCGGGCACGGTCTGCTGCGACTCGGTATCGAGGACACGTCCCTGCAGTTCAGCGGCGACGGAAGGCACAGCCAGAGACCACGTGGTGGCCCACACCAACAGCAGGGAGCCGATAACAGAAAACCCCGCCCTGCGAAGAGGACGGGGTAGAGCTACGCGGGAGCGCAGGCGAACCACCTTGTCGTCGAAGGTTTCTGTTCGTCGGCGCAGGCAGGTCTCCTGACTTCCGGCTCTCGCTGCCGACCCCTTCCCGACTCAGTCAAGTCAGTGGGATGTGTCGTTCAACGTGACGGCAGGAAACGTTCGTTCCCCGGCGTCGGCCGGTCACAGTGGCGGGACCGCGGCAGATTCACACTGCCTTCCCTATTCTCCAAAAACTCGCTTGCGAGTTTCTGGCACCTGTGCCGTATGATGGGGCTACAATACCGCAGCTATCGACGGCCGTCAAGCGGCGCCTATCTTAGGACCCCAGACGCCTTGATCTGCGCCTTGATCCCCACCTTGATCCCTGCCCAATCCAAAGGAGACAACACCCATGGTCATCGACAATCTGCAGAATGCAGCACAGTACCACAGCCTCGGCGCGCGCTTTGAAAAAGGTCTGCGCTGGCTGGCGGACAACGACATCCAGGGCATGGCAGCAGACCGCTACGCCATCGATGGTGACGATGTCTACGTCATGGTGCAGGAGTATGATTCCAAGGCGAAAGCCGACGGCTTCTGGGAGGCGCATCGACAGTACGCCGACATCCAGCTCGTCGTTGCTGGCGCCGAACACATGGGCTACGCCCCGGCAACGTCTTTGCAGGCAGGGGAGTACGACGACAGTCGAGATTTTCTCGCCCTCGACGGCGACGGCACGTTCATCGAGATGCACGCCGGCACTTTCATGATCCTCTGGCCGCAGGACGCCCACATGCCGCAGATGGCGATCGATTCTCCGTCACCGGTGAAGAAGGCCGTCGTCAAGGTTCGGTTGTAGTCCACGACCACATATTCTGCTTGATCGGCGCCAGGCATCAAGGTATGTTGCACGACAGTGCTTCCGGGGAAGCCGCCTGTCCGCGGTAAGGACCGTGTCCACCCCACCGCAGTATTGACATAGCCTTCTTTCGAGCCTGTTCCGGCGGACACCAGGCGCGTAGCAGAGAGAGGGTTCTCCATGTCCGAACCACGCCCCAGGATCGATCTTCACCAACTGCGCAATCAGGCGAAAGATCTCTCCCGCCAGTCGCAGGACCATACTGTTGCCGCGGACGTTCTGGCACGGATCCGGCAGCACCACCCTCGTTTCGCCGACGTCACTGCAGAGGCCATCAAGGCGCAGTTTGCACTGCAGGAGGCGCAGCACGTCATCGCTCGTGAGTTGGGCTATGACAGCTGGCCGAAGCTCGTCGCCGCCGTCGACGACCGCGAGGCTGCCGATCGGCGGGGACGCTTCGCCACGGATGAGTTGCGGGGCCTGGAGAGGCTGCACGAGACTCTGGCCGAATCTCTGCAGATCAGGTTGCGGAGCTCCGGCCCAGCCGATGCTGAGGTCCGTGTGCAGTTCACCGACCAGGTGACGTGGGCGGAGTTTTGCGGCAGCCGGCCCGTCGGCTGGTCGTACAGCTATGAGGCGACCGTTTTCTCCGGCGCCGCGCTGCTGGATTTTCCTCTGCGGCTTGCGCAGGCGCACGATCCTGTGTTCGCCGCAATTCTGCTTGATGTCGTCGCCGGCCGGCGTGACTACGAGAGCCTGCAACCAGGCGCACACCTCAGGTTTGCCGCGCCTCTCTTCGAAGAGATCGAGGCGGCATGGACGCCCGTTTCGTTGTTGGACATGCGCGACATCGAGTTCGAGCCCGACCTGGAGCACCAAAAACGCCGTGTCGCCGAGCCCGCCGATATCGTTGCCTGCGTGCAACTCGAGGCGGCCGACGCCGATATCACGATGCGTCTCTGTTACCCGTACGCGTCCCTCATTCCGCTGCTGCAACCGCTGGCACAGTTCGGTGCCCATACGACCGGGTAGCTAGCCCCGCCGCGGCTTCTCCACCGAGCCGTCGTCGTTGATCAGCGGCCGGTTGTAGATGTACGGTGGCTCCAGCACAGCCTGTTGCGCTTCGGTCAGTTCGCTGACCCAGTCCGGCTGCGTGGTGCTGTACGTGCCACCGGCAAAGTGCAGTGTCTTGGGGCTGTAGCGGTACAGCAGCGAGCGCCGCTCGTGTTCGGCTGTCCACGGCAACGTCCCGTGCAGGGTGGCCTCGTTGAAGATCACCAGATCACCCGCTTTGCACGGCACGTTGTAGACGACCTGCTGATCCTGTTCCCAACGGCGAATCTCCTGGGTGACGGGGAAATTCGCCTTGTGACTCCCGGGTACGACACACATGCCCCCGTCCCCCTCGTTCACATCAGCCAGTTGAAACTGGCAGACGATCATGCCGCAGCGCATCTGACCATTGCGGTAGATGTAGTACTGGGAATCGTCAAAATGGCGCGCCGTGGACCCATGGATGACGAGACCTTCCGTGCCCTTGCCGCCCGTCAACATGAAGGGAGCGTGATCCATTTTCCAGCCGCGACCGAAGAGCGTGTTCAGGTATGGGATGAGCTTGATGTGGGCCAGCAGGTCGCGGAAGGGCTGACAATGGGGCTTGTCCCAGGTCAACATGCCGGTAAACATGCCGCGACGCACCGGTCCGTAGGTGTTGCCATCTGGGTGGTGGTTGGGGTCATCCTGCCGCTGATCCCAGTTGGCATCGAAGGCGGCGTTGCAGGCACCGACCTCGTCGGCGGTCAGGAAATTCTCGACTTTGAGGAAGCCCTGTAGATCGAAAAGAAACTGTTCACGCTCATTCATTGTGTAACCTGTGAGAAAAAGAGAGTTATTACATCCGGACAGAACTTTTGTCCCGCAGACGCCCCTCAAACTACACCAAATTCATCAGAAGTGGGCGTTGGTGCATGGCTCGCGGTTCGGCCTCATCGTATGGTTGCGCGTCCGTTTCCGAGATCTCTACGACAGGCTACCGTTACGACCTGCTCGGATCGCCGCAGAAAGCGAAGCACGCGCCGTCCTTTTCGACGACGACGAGAGCCTCTATCACAACATCAATGACGGTGAGCGCATGCATTCCAATGACTTGAGTCCCTGGCAGCACGACCACGTTTTCGGGCAGGACCGTGTTCGCCCGGGCGAGCGCCGCACACGACTCGTCATTGCACTGACAGCGGTGACGATGGGCGTCGAGATCTCGGGCGGAGTTGCCTTCGGTTCCATGGCACTGTTGGCCGATGGTCTACACATGGCCTCGCATGCGGCGGCTCTGGCGATCTCGGCAGCAGCCTATGTGTATGCCCGCCGCAATGCCCACGATGGACGTTTCAGTTTCGGCACGGGTAAGGTCAACGCTCTCGGGGGCTACACCGGGGCGGTGTTGCTGGCACTCTTTGCCCTCGTCATGGCTGGTGAGAGTGTGGCACGGCTGCTGCAGCCTGTGGCCATCGCCTTCGATCAGGCCATCCTGGTTGCGGTGGCCGGTCTCCTCGTTAACGCGGTCAGTGTCCTTATCCTCGGGGGGCATGGACAGAGGTGGTCCCCGAAATTCGGACAGTGTGTTA
>CALFPI010000285.1 GCA_937919035.1 uncultured Gemmatimonadaceae bacterium | reverse complement strand
TCACCCAGCAAGCTGCCATGGGCCACCAGAGCCAGATCCGTGTCGCCTGCTGCCAGGTAGCGGTCACCGATGTCCAGCATGACAGCCATCGGGTCCTCCCCCGGCCCGATCCCCAGGTAGCGATGCTGGATGGCCTCTTCGTCGCGGCCCAGTTGGCGCAACACGACGGCCAGATCATGGTGAAATTCGGCAGAGTCGACCCATTCGACGCCACGTTCCAGCGCGACGCGGGCCTCCTCCCACAGAGCCTGCGCGGCCACGGTATCTCCCTGGGTAGCTGCCTGCAGCCCCAGGCGGTAAGAAGCACTGGCCCAGTCTCCGTAGACAGCCACATCACTGGCCTCCATAAAGCGGGGGCCCTGTCTCTTGTAGACATCCCTGATCATGGTCAACGCCTCGGCATCGCGGCCTGCGCGAGCCAGCGCCCCAGCGGCGAACTTGCGATAGGAGAAGCAGCGAGTGCCCGGCGTGTCGAGTTCGTCCGCCGGTGCATTGGCGATGGCCAGCGCGAAGGCCGATACCGCGTCCGATGCGCGATCCTCCTCCTGCTCCAGATAGTAGTAACCGAGAACCCAGTAGCGATAATGGGTCGTCTGATTTGCGTCGGCAAGCAGGAGCTGCTCCAGTCGGGCATTTGACCGGGTGGGGCTGGCATTGACGCCAATCCACAACAGCGTGTGCATGGCCATCACCGGGATGACGATGCGGCCGAGGATTCGTGTCGTATCGCCGAGCAGGTCGCGGAGACTGACGACACCCCAGGCGGCCAGTGGCAGCGCGGGAAAGGACATCAGATCCCAGTCGCGCCCACCCATGGTGATGTCGTGTACGCCGATGAGGATGGCGGCGCCGGCTGCAGCCATCCCAAGGAACCGACGCTCCGGGTGGAACGACCGGCGTTGGACAAAGGCTATCATGCCCCAGAGTTGCCCGAAGGGTCCGATCAACAGCAGCGCGTTGCCGATGGCGGCAGCGTGACGCCACGACAGGATCGCATAGCGCCCCGGTTGATCGGGTGTGAACAGCGCCAGATGCAGACCTTGGTACCAGCTGGCATACGCGCTGGCGACGCTGATGAGTATGACAAGCGCCAAAGGGATTTGTACGTCGCGGCGCCGCAGGAGGGCTCCCCATCGGGGATGCCGCCAGGCGAGGATACCGAAGGAGGGCACCAGAGATAGCGCCAGCAGGTGCGTGGCAGTTGCCAGCGCGAGGATCGCGCCGGCCTGCCAGAGCGGGCGTTGCCCCCGCAGGCTGTCGACGGCGAAGGTGAGGTAGAGGGCACACAAAAGGGTGACAAGGGTGTAACTCTCGCCATAGCCGCAGAACAGCTGGAGTGTGCCAAGGCTGGCGAAGAAGCCGAAGATGGCGATGTGGTGGATGGCCGAGTTGGCGAAACGCCGTGACAAGCTCCACAGGGCAACCAGATACAAGCCCCCTGCGATGATGCTGACCGACGCGTAGGCCGTCTCGACGTTGCGACCACCGCAGGCGTGCAGCAGCGCGTAGACCGCCGCATGGACTGCCAGGTCGAGGGCCTCCTGGTAATTGATGAACTCGAGCCCGGGCAGGTTGAGACTGGCGTTGTGCCAGGGGATTTCATCGAAGGACCGGGTCCGCTCGACCGCGTTCCGAATGATCTCGAACCACTTGACACTGTCGCCGAGGCTGTGGGTCCGCACGCGCCCGAGCCACAGAAGTGGGATGGCGCCAAGGCAGAGCAGCCACGGAAACAGCCGGGACTGCGTAGCGCGCGCCCCCAACCGTCTCAGAGATGACGGCAAGGCCGACCCGGGGATGATCAGGGCCACCAGCGGCACGGCGAGGAAGGCTGCCGTTGTCCACGGCCCGTAGTAGATCAGGGCATCCGCGCCCCACAGGGCTGGTGACAGAACCCACGCCAGCAGGTGCAGCAGGACGTAGAGGCCCGAGGGTAAAGCGGCAATCCAATACCATCTACGGTCAGGAGCCGTCACAGGGCCCTGTGGAGATGCTGCCGGTAGACGACGACCGAGTTCACGCCGCCACAGCCGCAGTCACAGAGCTGATCATGTGTGCGGCTTGCTGTATTGGAGAAGACCTCATGGGGGGAGCATTGCGTAGTTGGGTGATCCTTGTCAAAGAAAAGTGCCGGATCATGGCGCAGGGCTGCGCCCGACCACCGGCCAGCGACATCTCATCCTGCCTGCGAGGGACGAGCCAGTGGTTCCTTTACCAGAGAAGCCATCCGCTCTGAGCACGAAAGACTGATACCGAATCGAGACGACACGGCCTGGTGTTCCACACACCGTAAGATGAATTGTGCACCGACTCCGGAAGCGGGAATTCTCATTGTCGTCGGTCGGGAGCTATAATTTGTCACTGCTCAATGGGGGCCGCGGAGTACCTGCAGCAGGCGGACAACTACAACTGGGACTACTTCTATGAGATGCTGGACGTGCTGCAGTACGAATTCATCAACGTTTCGCTCCGCGAGGGGAACGCCAACTCCCTCTCACCCGAGGCGAGCGCTGGAGGCGTGGTAAATATCGGCGCGGCCATGCGAATTCTCACCGTCTCACCCAATATCGACCTCAAAAGCAGGCTCGAGGTGCTGTTCAGCGGCGGCCAGGTCGATGTGGCCTGGGAGGGCAGCTTTGATCGTGTGTTGAATCGGTTCAGTGTGGACACATTCGACATCTTGCTCGTGACAAGCCAGATCTACCGTGACAGCCAGGATGGCGTGGAGATCCTCGAGGTCCTTGCCGATCAGTGTCCGGTGACACAAGTCCTGTTCCTGCTGGAGCCTCGTCACGTCGGCATGGTACGGTCGGTATTGCGGGCTGGCACGTATCAGTATGCGCGAACTCCGGTGGCGGACGAAGAACTCCGCAACCTGTTGGAGAGCGCCTGGGAACAGCGGCCCCGCGGTGGCACCAATCAACTACTCAAAGATGAGGAAGAGGGCCTGGACGAACTCGTCGGCCACTCGGCGCTGATGCAGGATGTCTATCGCAGCATCCGCCAGGCTGCCGCCACCGACATTCCGGTGCTGATCCTGGGTGAGACGGGAACGGGAAAGGACCTGGTGGCGAAGGTGATCCATCGGCAGAGTGCTCGACATGAAGGACCCTACATCACCGTCAATATCGGTGCCATTGCTCCCGAAATGGTGGCCAGTGAGCTGTTCGGATACGAGAAAGGGTCTTTCCCGGGAGCCGACCGGCAGCACCCCGGCCGCTTCGAGCAGGCCACGGGTGGTACCGTTTTCCTCGATGAGATTTCATCCTTTGACGAGCGCGACCAGATCACTCTGTTGCACTTTTTGGAGGAGCGCAGATTTCGACGCCTGGGCGGCACGCACGAAGTGAATGCCGACGTGCGGCTCCTGGCTGCGAGCAGTGCAGATCTTGCGGCGAAAGTCCGTGAGGGGGCCTTCCGCGACGATCTGCTCTACCGCCTCGATGTCTTCCGCATCCATCTGCCCCCCCTGCGCGAACGCCACGGTGATATCCCGTTGCTGGCTGGCAGCTTCATTCAGCGCTACAACCGGTCCTATCAGAAGCGCGTCATCGGTCTCACACCGGAGTGTGCAGGGCTGCTTCAATCGTACAGATGGCCAGGCAATGCGCGCGAACTGCGGAATGTGATGCAGCGTGCCGTGTTGCTGTGCGACGGAGCAACCATCACCCCTGAGCATCTGCCTGCACGGTTCCGGATGCCGCGCGCAGAGTCGGACGAGACCGTGTCCTTCCGGGTCGGCACAACGTTGCAGGAAGTGGAGCGTGAGATGATCGTGCGCACGCTGCGATCCAATGGAAACAACCGCCAGCAGGCCGCTGAGATGCTCGGGATCAGCCGTCGGGCCCTGTATAACAAGCTCTCCCGGTACGACATCGGCTGATCGCACGCCTGCATTTCCTGCACGCACTGGACAGCCAGATCTGGATCTGTCCATAACTCGCCGACAATCAACGACTTACCAAAAATATGACGGGCTCGAGCGGGTCGTGGTCGACATCTGCGTGCAGATCATGCGCAGTTGTTTCCGGGCTTGAATGTGCACTATATGCACATATGCCGGCAAGCGAATGGGCTGACCATACGGCCTATCGAGTTCGCTAAACTATCGTATATATATCAATTCATTAGATATACGACGATCCATGTCGTATATTCAGGGCTGCCTCTGCATAGAAACATTGTGTCGATTACTGCACAATATGTGTGCTTTCAACGACTCCGACACGGAAGACTTCGACCCCATGGCCCCTGAAAACGCTGCCCCTACACCGTTGGCACCCACACATCAGGAATACGGTCCCGAACCGCAGAAGATGCGCGAGACCGACCACTACAAGGCGGAGTATGTGCAGACCTTCGTCGAAAAGTGGGACGAGTTGATCGACTGGGATCAACGTGCCGAGAGCGAAGGTGACTTCTTCATCAATCACCTGCGAGAGCGGGGTGCCCAGCGTGTGCTCGATGTGGCGACCGGCACAGGCTTCCACTCCGTGCGGCTGCTGGAGGAGGGCTTCGATGTCGTCAGTGCCGACGGTAGTCCGGAGATGCTCTGCAAGGCCTTTGAGAACGCCCGCCACCGGGGACATGTGCTGCGCACGGTGCAGGCCGACTGGCGCTTTCTCAATCGTGATATCCATCAGGTTGAGGTGTACCCCGTCAACTGGACAGGAAATCGGGTGAAATAAGCGAGACTCTT
>CALFPI010000284.1 GCA_937919035.1 uncultured Gemmatimonadaceae bacterium | reverse complement strand
ACGCTCTTCGACTCTCTCGGTACCGGCCTCGATCGTCCCCCTCCCGTTGGCAGCGGCCTGTCCTGGTCTGTTGATGGCGGCAGCACGTGGGACCATATCACCAACGACGCTCTGTTTGACACGACCCGTGCCGGCTTTGCCGGCGGTCCCTTCACGGCGGTGCAGAACCCGTGTTTCGGACTCAGCCTCGATGGGGATACCATATGGGCCGCGTTCTGGTCGGGGTCGACCATCCGTTCCACCGACTTCGGCCGCACCTGGGAACGTCTCCTGCCCGGCGGTGGTGACCGAATCGTTTTCGCCTTGTCTCAGGTTGAGACGGACATCCAGGTACTGCAGTTCGAGGCGGACAGCCTCGAAAGTGCTGGTGCCGACCCGGCGGCAGTGGCCTCCGTGCGCGCCGCCGCCGATTCCGTCAGCCGCCTTTTTCTCTTGCATCGGACGTTCTCTGTTGCCTCCTGGGGTGACACCGTGTGGATCGGTACAGCATCCGGCATCGCCTCCAGTTTCGACTCGGGTCGCACCTGGACCAACCACAGAGTACGGCTCAATTCCTTCGGCGAGCCGCTGCCCGGCAATCTGTCAGGCAATTGGGGGCTTGCCATCGATCGTGAGATCACGACCGATGGCCGCGCCCTCGTCTGGGTGGGAGCCGGTGTCACGGAGGGCCCGGGTCAGGTGGCAGCGATGAACGTCACCAACGACAACGGCCGTTCGTGGCAGGCCACGGGACCTGCTTTCGCCTGGGACTTCGCCTTTACCGGTGGGGACACGATCTGGGCCGGCAGCGATCTGGGTCTGCTGATGACACCCGACCGTGGGGCCAACTGGTTCCTTGCCGAAGTGGAGGATCCCTTCACTCGCGATGTCCTACTGCCTGCCGTCGTCGGCGTCGAGCGCTTTGCCTTGCCCGACGGACGGGTTGCACTCTGGGCGGGAGCCGACAACGGTTTGGGTCGCTCCGTGGACGGGGGGCGCACGTGGACGATCCTCAGCTTTCCGGTGAAGACCCCGTCGCTGGATTCCGGCGAGGTCATCGGTGCCGGTGGCCTCGTGGATCTTGGCGGTGTCCGCACCTATGCAGCTCCCAGCCCGTTTGCGCCTTCTCAAGGGCAACGTTGCCGGTTCGTCTACAGTCTCGCCGAGGACGCCCGCGTGACCATCGAGATCTATGACTTCGCCAGCCGGCGCGTGCGCACGTTGGTGGATGGCGTTGATCGCGCCGGGGGCAATAACCATGGTGAGAACTGGGATGGTCTCGACGAGGACGGTCACCCCGTGGCAAATGGGGTCTACTTCTTCCGCGTCGAGACGGATCGCGGCGATCGCGCCTTCGGCAACCTGGTGGTACTCGACTGATGCGGACATTGCTGACGGGCCTGCTCTGCGCGCTGGCCTCCGTGGTCTCAGCGGCGCCCTTTGGGGCAGCTTTTCTCGATACAGGTCTTGGCGCCCGCGCTGCCGGTATGGGTGGTGCTGTGGGTGCCGCCATCGATGGCCCTGCGGCGGTTTTCTACAATCCTGCCGGCCTGGCGGCCCGGCGCGGCCGCAGCCTGCTGGTGTCCTATCAGCCCCTGTCGCTGGAGCGCACACGCGCCAGTCTGGCGGGGTCGATCAACGTTCGTGGTCCCCTGGCTTTCGGCCTAGCCTGGCTGCATGCCGGCGTCGACGGCTTGCTGGCCCGCAATGGGTCGGGTGAGGCCCTTGCAGGCAAGATTGAGGATGCAGAAGATGCCGTGCTGTTCGGTCTGGGCATCAACGCGTCGCCCCGTCTGCAATTGGGTCTTGGCGTAAAGATCATCGACCATCGGATCTCGGCACCGCAGGCCGGGACTTCGAGCGCCAATGGGCGAGCTGTCGATCTGGGACTGCGCTACCGCCTGGGAGAAGCCACCGTGATCGGCTTGTCGGCGCGCAATCTGCTGGACAAGCTGAGCTGGTCCATCATACGCCCCTCGGCGCAGACCAGCAGTTCCGAAGAAGCTCTGATGTCGGTACTGGCTGCAGGTGTCGCTCACACGTGGCGTGGCATTGCGCATGTCGGCGTCGATGTGGAACTGCTCGACATGAGTGACGTGCGGGCCCACGCCGGCGCTGAGATTCAACTCAATGAGATGTTCACCCTGCGTGCCGGCGTGCACCGGGTGGGGGACGCCGAAGGTTTCGCCTTGCCCGCCGTGGGCGTGTCGTTGCGTCCCATGCGCCTCGAAGCCCTGCAGATTGATTACGCCTGGGTCGCCGACGACATCGACGCCGGTGGCCGCACGGTGCTGGCTTTGTCGAGTCGCTTCTAGTGCGTCACCTTTGCTGTCTTGTCGCGTGGGTCCTGATCAGTATGGGAGCCAGCATGCCCGTGGCGGCCGAGCCCGGATTCGCTGTGCTGCAGCTGGCCGCCGGTGCGCGTGCGGCCGCTCTCGGCCAGGCAACAACAGCCCTGGTCGATGCAACGGCGGCGGCGGCGAATCCGGCGGCTCTGGGCGTGGGTCGAACGACCGCACTGAGTCACACCCAGTGGATCGGCGACGTGCGCCATGAGCACGCCAGTAGTACCTGGGGCAGCGTCGATGGTGGTCGCTACGGCGTCGAATTGCTGCTGTCCCACGCGGGCGATCTGGAGCGGCGAGTGGGGCCCACCGACCAGTCTCTGGGGGCTTTCGGCGTCTACGAATGGACCGCCGCGGTTGCCTGGTCGCGCCCCTTGGGTGATCACCTGCGGGGCGGGATCAACGGCAAGTATGCGCGGCAGTCGATCGATACCGAGTCGGCCTCCGGTGGCGCCGTCGACCTGGGCCTGCAGTACAGTGACGGACCGTGGTGGCTCGGCGCAGCCTTACGCAACCTGGGCAGGATGAACAATCTTTCCCGTCAGGCCACCGAACTCCCCCTGCAACTGAGCCTGGGTGTTGCCACGCTACGCGGCCCACTGCTGCTGAGCACGGACGTGCACTGGACACGGGATGTCGACACCACTGTGCATGCCGGTCTGGAATACAGTCCACGGACCCATCTGCTTCTGCGGGCAGGATATCAATCGGCCGACACCCGTAATCTGTCACTCGGTCTTGGTGTGTGCACCGGGCCGTGGCGTGTCGACTACGCCTACGCACCTTTCTCTTCTGGTCTGGGACAGGCGCATCACCTCAGCCTGGTCTGGTCCGCAAACGGCTCCGCGAAGGGCGATCGATGAACCTGTGGCGCCGGGTGCCGACACGCCCCGCCATGCCGCCGCTGGTGGACCTTGGGGCCGGCAACTGGTCGCCAGCGTCGACCATGCCGTACAGTCCGTCCGTGCCCTGGCCAGCGACGGTGCCCCCCCCTGCCGGGCGCCCCACGACGACCCGTGCGTCAACACACGTGCTGCTGTTTTTCCTCACACTTTGCTCCATGATGGTTGCCGGCGCCATGCAGCAGGGCGTCAACCCGTTGCTCGGCTGGAGCCAACTGGTGCACCTCATCGAGGGCCTGCCCTTCGCAGCGACGCTGCTCGGCATCCTGACCGTGCACGAATTCGGCCACTATTTCGCTGCCCGACGCTGGGGGGTCAAAGCCTCGTTGCCGTTTTTCTTGCCCCTGCCCTACCTGTCCTTTCTTGGCACACTCGGTGCTGTCATTCGCATACGTTCACCGATCCCGCACAAGCCCGCCTTGCTCGACATTGGTGCCTCCGGCCCGATTGCCGGTTTCATCGTCGCCGTCATCGCCTGCATTGTCGGCCTGCCCATGTCGGAGATCGTCGCCAACGACTACTTCGGACAACTGCCAAGGCAACTTGAGCCGGCCACGATCCAGCTGGGTGTGCCCCTGTTGTTTGGTTGGCTCTCGGACTGGTTGCTCCCCGCTGTCGGCGAGCACCAGCTGATCCTGCTCAGCCCTGTGGCGACGGCCGGTTGGGTGGGGTTGTTCATCACCGCCTTCAACCTGTTCCCCGTGGGGCAGCTCGATGGGGGCCATATCACCTATGCACTGACCGGTACGCGACACCGCGTCA
This sequence comes from uncultured Gemmatimonadaceae bacterium, assembly GCA_937919035.1. Lineage (GTDB taxonomy): Bacteria > Latescibacterota > UBA2968 > UBA8231 > UBA8231 > UBA8231. The sequence goes on along the minus strand of CALFPI010000284.1, from coordinate 3,476 downwards.
TTGGTCGGCTGACGTTTGCCGCCCTGCTTGGACTGGGCACCTATGGCGCCTGGTCACTTTTCGGTGAACTGCCCGAAGGCTGGCCCGTCGGCTGGCCCGGCTGGCTGGCGCTGGCGCTGTTGCTGAGCTTGTTTGGTCGCGACCATCCACCACCCTCACACCCGCGTATTGCCCTCGACCTGAAGCGCCGTGCCGTTGGCATCCTGTGCTTGATCATCTTCCTCGTGTGCTTCACGCCAGTACCCTTCGGCGCCGTGGCCGGGTAACCATGCGCCCCCTGTGGTTCACCACCGCCAGATGGGTTGGCTGGCTCGCCGTTGCCGGTATCACTACGACGTGCGGCCTGGATGACAGTGCCGTGATCGACTGCCGCTGCGCGCCCGAAACAGACCTGGTTGCCTTCCCGAAGTGCCGGGATGCCGACTTCGATGCGGACCACGCCGGAGCGGAGAACCCCTTTTCCACCCGTCTTCCGGATTGCCCAAGCGGGGACTTGCTGTTTCTGCGGGAACCGACGACGCCCGAGGCTGTCCTATTCAATGTGCGCGACACCTTCCAGGGGTTCAGCGCCATTCAGTACGTGGATCAACTGGCGGAGGATTTCATTTTTGTCCCTGAGTTGACCGGCCTCGAGTTCTATCGCGAAATCTACAATCCGCCCGCTGACTACAACCCCGACGCCGACAGGGACACGCTCTGGGCACGCGATCAGGAGCGCCGTTTTGCCACCAATGTTTTCGACCGGCAGCGGTTCCTGCAGATCACGGTCAGCCGCTGGTACGACGCCGGACAGGACATTCCGATCTTGTACCCCGACGATCCCAAGCGGGAGACGTATATTTTTGACTACATCCTGGACTTCATCGAGCAACCCGTTGATGATGGCAATCCCCTGGCCTATGAGATCCGCGGGCGGATGGAGGTAGATCTGGTAACCCCGAGTGAAGAAAACCCCGTGTGGTCGATTCGCCGCTGGCAGGACTTCCGTGCCGGCATCGATGACCGGTCCCTTACCGAGTTGCGTGGGATCTTCGCCCAATAACGAACTCTGGATTCAATCATGACTTCCCACAGGTATACCGCGCCAATCATCGCAATCCCAGCCTACGTAGTCCCAGCCTGCGTAATTCCGGCCTACGCAGTTCTGGCGCTCACCCTCCTGGTCGCTACCGGCTGCAGCAACCCCTTCGCGCCGAGCACCTCGCGCCCACCACCCGATGAGCGCCCGCCCGCAGTTGCGGCGACGACGGCAGCCGTCGTCATGACGAACCTGCAGCGCGCTTTCAACGAGGGGGACGCCGTCCTCTACGAATCGATTATCGACGACCGTTTCTGGTTTACTGAGACCGACTGCCAGGGAGAGTTGATCCTGGCCAACGGCAAGGAGGACGAACTCGACCTCATGTTTGGCGCCCGCGACGGCTCCAGCCCGGGCGTGTTCGACATCTACCGGCAGATCGAGTGGAATTTCACCCAGTCGCGCCGCGACACCGAACCGGGCCGGGATTTCCCCGCCGCCTTCGAGGGGGACCCAGACGGTCATCCGGACGAAGACTGGGAGGTCTTCCGCGGCCGCGTCGAAATCCTTCTGCTCGAGGCGGAAGACGAAGGTTTTCGGGTCGACCAGGTGATGAACTTCAAGATGCGCCTGGGTGATGACGGTCTGTGGCGTATCGTGCGCTGGATCGATGATCCTCTGGCCGGCGATTGCGGCGATGGTGCCCTGTCAAAGCCAACCGGTGGCGAAACCTGGGCCGGCGTGAAACAGTAGAGTGAGCCCTCCCCGACGGCGTTCCAGCCGCCAGTCGCGGATCATGGTGAAGCGTCCACGACCGCAGCAGTGGCATTTGATCTTCACCGGTGCAGGTCTGCTCGCCGCCGTCGTTGTCGCCGTCAGCGTGTCGCACTTGCCCACCCTTGTCGAAACCATCGAGCCCACGAGCCTGCGGAACCTGCGGCCCCCGGCCAACCGGCACGTGGACGCCCGAAGTTTCGCCGCGGGCGTTGATGCCCGACTGGATTCCGTGTTGGCCGAACTGGGCATCCTGCCTGCCTGGATTGCCCGGAGGCGTCTTGCGGCGGCCGGTTCCGACATCGACACGGTCAGCATTCGCGTACCTGTCGACCTTCCGGTGGCCAGCGTCAACCAGTTGCTGACCGATTTCATCGCTTGGCAGGGCGGCCATGTCGTGCGCGGCGAGGAACAGCGGGGGCCGACGGCGGTGGACCTCACCTGCGGTATCGACTCAACGGTGACGACTTTGTTTCGCCTGCGGCGGGATCGAGGCCTGAGGCGCTCTGCCGGTCGCATTGCCCTTGTTGTCGATGTCAGTGACGCCCCGACGGTGCGTGTGCAGCGCCTGGCGAGGATGGCGCAGTCGGTGACAATGATCGCCGTAGATGATTCCATCACCCTCCCACCAGACCTGATGGTCGGTGAACACCAGATCACCCGGGGCACGCCGGATCACACCGAGGCCATCGATGCCGCAGACGGAACCACTGAGGATGTGCGCCGACGCCTGTGGGCGCTGGCGGAGCAATCCGCCGACCAGGGTAAGGCCATGGCCATGGCCCATCTACGACCCGCCACTCTGCAAGCCTTGGAGGAAATGCTGCCCAGACTTGAGCGCCGAGGCTACCAATTCGTGACGTGGGCGGAGTACGACAACTGAACCACCACGAGGCCTTTGTCTACGAACTGGTCGCCACCGACCCGAAGACGGGCGCCCGGGCGGGGGTGTTGCATACGCCGCATGGTGATATCGAAACCCCCGTATTTATGCCGGTGGGCACGCAGGCGACGGTAAAAACCTTGAGCCAGCAGGATCTGCTGACGTTGGACGCGTCGATCATCCTGGGCAATGCCTACCACCTGTATCTGCGACCTGGACACGAACGCATCGAGCGCTTCGGTGGGTTGCACGGCTTCATGAACTGGCCAAGACCGATCCTGACGGATTCTGGTGGTTTTCAGGTGTTCAGCCTGCAGGACCTGCGCAAGATCACCGAGGACGGTGTGCGCTTCAAAAGCCACCTCGATGGCTCGGCCCACCTGTTCACACCCGAGTCGGTGATGGACATCGAACACGGGCTGGGGGCTGACATCATTATGGCCTTCGACGAGTGCACCCCATACCCGGCAACCGAAGAGTACGCGCGTGACTCCATGGAGCGCACCCAGCGCTGGGCGGAGCGTTGCCTACACCGCCATGAAGAGTTGCAGGCGATACAGGTCGCAGCGGGCCGACCGCCGCAGGCGTTGTTCGGCATCGTCCAGGGCGGGGTGTATGCCCATCTGCGCCAACAGAGTGCCCGTGCTCTTGTCGCCCTCGACCTGCCCGGGTACGCCATCGGCGGACTCGCCGTCGGCGAGCCGCGGGCCGACATGCTGGCAACTCTCGAGGGCACGATCCCGGAGCTGCCGGCACACAAGCCGCGCTACCTGATGGGCGTCGGCCTGCCCCAGGATCTCA
>CALFPI010000283.1 GCA_937919035.1 uncultured Gemmatimonadaceae bacterium | reverse complement strand
ACGATCACCAATATCGTCTCTGACGATCCGGAGTTTGTCCCCGATGGCACCACGTGTGTGATCCCCGCCGGCGACAGCCAGACGATCCACGTGACCTTCACACCGACGGATACGAAACCACAGTCAGCGCATTTATCGATAACGCACAACCCGACGCTGATCGTCAACATCTCTGCCAACGGCTTCAACCGTGACTTCTCACAGGTTGTTGACGCCGATGGCAAACCACTGCAGACCATGGCCGTTCCCTTCGGCGGCGAATGGCTCGCAGTGCTGCTGATCTGCCTGTACACCGCGACCCGACGGCGGCTGGCATGACAGTCACCCCGCTGAGCGCCGTGCGTAGACGACTCGGCTTCTGTGCCCTCTTCGGTCTGCACGCGCTGTTCATGGCCTATGCCCTGGACCGCTGGGATACCGCTCTCAGTCTCCCCTGGCTACAGGCCATCTCCTACACCACGGCCCGTCTGCTGCAGATGATGGGGATGACCGTCAGTCTTGGCGCTGTTCCCGGGGAGTATGCCATTCTCAGCATGCAACACATCGTCTTTCACGTCACCCGGGAGTGTACCGGTGTCTACGCTCTGGGGCTGTATGTGGCGGCGGTGCTGTCGTACCCGACGATACTCGCCCAGCGCCTCAAGGCGTTGTGCTGGGGTGTGCCCGCCTTTTTCTGCTACAGCATCGCCCGCCTCGTACTGCTTGCAGTGATCTCCGCCGTCGCCCCGGGTTGGTCCGGATTTCTCCACGTCTACCTGCTGGTCATCGTTAATGCCGGATTCCTGCTGTGGCTCTGGGCGACGTGGGTCAATCATCTTCCCGACGAGAAGTCCTTGTGATCCATAAGGGTCTGCTGCAGCGCCCCGGAGGATTCCTCGCCCTCTTCGCCCTTGTGACAGCCCTGTCCCTGCCTGTCTGGGATGTGTTGTCGGCGTACTACATGCATGCCATTGTATGGCTGGTGAACGGCGGTCTGGCCCTGTTCGGCCCAGGAGGCCTGCGACTGCCGACGAGTCTCGTGCGCGACGGCGTCTACCCGGGTATTGCCGGAGCGATCGCGCTGTTTGTCGTAACGCCCCGCCAGGGCTGGCGCTGGCGGCTGCGCTGGGTGGGGTTGCTCATGGCTGTCATGTTTGCCGTACACACAGCCGTCCTGCTGGCGGAAGCGATGACCGCAGTCAGCGGCCTCGCCACGGCGCCCCTGCCGCTGCGACTCGCCCGCACCTGGGGCACCTCTGCCGTCGTCATCTGGGTGTGGTTTGTTGCCGTTCGCCGCAGCAGCCAGCCGGCTCAAAGGATCGATCCTGTGGTGCAGTAGGCGAGTGCCCCTTGCGGCGCCTATCTTCGGCGACTTCACGCCAACGAAAGCAACGCCATGACGAGCACACGCAAGAAGGTTTTGATCACCGGCGCCGCCGGCCTGGTCGCCGGGATCCTGCGATCCCATTGGGGGGATCGCCACCCGTTGCGGCTGGCCGACATCCGTCCCGTTGCCGATCTGGCGGCCCACGAGGAATTCGTCCAGACGGACATCGCCGACTACCAGCAGATGCTCAAGGCCTGTGCCGGCATGGACGTCGTTGTCCATCTGGCGGCAGACCCCAGTCCGGCAGCCAGGTTTTATGAGACGCTGCTGCCGCTCAACATCATGGGTGCGTATAACGGCTTCGAGGCCGCCCGCGAGGCCGGCTGTGAGCGCCTGGTATTTGCCAGCAGCATCAACGCCATCCTGGGGCACACGGGTGACGACGTGCCGTGGGACGCCCCGATCTATCCGCAGAATGTCTATGGTGCCACCAAGTGCTGGGGCGAAGCCGTCGCCCGCGTCTACGCCGACCAGCATGACCTGTCGTGTATCTGCGTCCGTCTCGGCAGTCCGCGCTTTGACCAGGGCGGCGACTGGGATCCGGATCAGCGCAACGGCAGCCTCAGCGCCCGTGATTGCGCCCAGCTCTTCGGCTGCTGCGTGGATGTCGCCGACGTCGACTTCGCCATCGTCAACGGCGTGTCGAAGCACCGCCGTTCGTACATGGATCTCGAGGTTTCGCGCTCGGTCCTCGGGTACGAACCGCAGGATGGCACGGCCTTTCCCCGAACCGGTGCCAACAGCTGAGAGCTGGTTCTGTACCGCCGGTTCCAGTGCCTCAGGTTGCCGGATGCAGCCCGAGGCTCTCCGCCAGCTCGATCACTTCGCCTTTCTGCGCCGCCGTCAGAGGCGCCGCCGGCAGTCTCGGATCGCCGCAATCCATGCCGATGCGGTGGCTGAGAACGGCCTTCATAACGCCGAAGAAACGGCCCCCGCCAAACTGCCGAACCAGAGCGATCACGGCGCGCGCCTGTCGCTGCGCCTCGTCCATCTGGGCCTGATCCCCGGCCCGGTGGGCCGCCCAAATCTTCATCCAAACCTCGGGCGCCATCAACGGCGGGCCGTCGACACAGCCCACGGCACCGAGCGCCAAGGCCGGCGCCATGAGCGCACCACTACCGATAAAGCACTGCAGGCCCATGGCGACGAACTCGTAGACATTGGCAAACAAGGACGAGGAGTGCTTCAACCCGACCAACTGCGGCACGGCATCCTGAATCGTCTGCATGAGCTCAACGGTGATCTCCACACCCGTCATGGACGGCAGGTTGTAGACGAACAGGGGCAGGTCCGCCGCGGCGCCGACCACCCGGTAGTGCTCGGCGATCTCGTCGGCGGTGCGCCGGTAGAAGAAGGGCGGCACGCAGCAGATGGCCGTGGCGCCGACGCGGGCGGCATGTTCGGCCAGCGCCGCAGCACGCGCTGTTGTGGGCGCACCGACATGCATGATGACGAAGCCACGCCCAGACGCCTCTTCGGCAGCCATCTCAGCCAGGCGCCGGTTCTCGCTGTCATCGAGCATGATACTTTCGCCGCTGCCACCGGCGACCCAGAAGCCGTGGGCGCCGGCCTGCAGATTGAAGTCGAGCACACGGCGAAAGGCCTCTTCATGGATCTGCCCACCTGCCGTCATCGGCGTAATCGCCGCCGGCACCAGCCCTGCGAATGTTGTCATCTGTATGCTCCTGTGATATGGGCGGCGGCCAGGCCTATTTCGACCCAGCCGGCGTTCCAGTGGTGGCGGATCTCGGGGTGCGGCAGAAAGGTGTGATCGATGCCGGCATCATTCAGGGCAGACACCAGTTGCCGCATGTCGGCATCAAAATGCGCCCCGGAGATGAGGATCAACTTGTGGTCGGCTGACACATCCCGCTGAAACTGCGTGATCCCATACACGGGCAGATCCCGCTGCCATGCCTCTGCACTCGGGTAGAACGGCGCCGCGCCCCATTGACTGGGCAGCTGCTGCAGCGCCATGGGTGCATCAAAGATGATGGTGGCTTTGACACATTCGGGCAGCGCCTGCGCCAGGTGCCAGGCGCCGAGTCCGGACTTGCTGAATCCCACCAGGACAACGCGGTCTGCCGACATCATCTCGATCTGTCGCAACGCTTCGGCGCGGATCTCCTCGTTGTACCAGACCATGCGTGGATAGCTGACGCTGAACACACGGATCGTCGGATCGTCGGGGAAACTTTCTGGCGGATGACCGTAGGTGTCGTCCGCGGGATCGGTCGCCGGCAGGTAGAGAACGTCCATGGCCATCTTACAGGTTGAAGTTGAAGTCCTCGACCAGCGCCCCGGGGAAATGCGCTGACGACGTGTCCCGGCCCCCATAGCTGCCGGAGTCGAGGATCATCTCACGTTCACGCGTGAGCCCGAGAAGATTGTCGCCGAGTACGCGGAACAGGCTCTCGTCAAAACGCATGACGTTGATGGGCGCCACGATCTGTCCCGCCTCGACCCAGAAGCAGGCAAAGCGAGTCATGCCGGTAATGCGACAGGCGGGACGATCGGAATAGTTCAGATAGTGCAGGTTGTTGATCCAGACACCTGTACCAAGACGCTGCAGAACTTCCTCTGCCGGCAGGTCACCCGCCGCCAGATCGAGCGACTCCGCCCCCTCCCCCGCGCCGGCGCCATTGGTCGGCACACCGTACTCCCGGGCACTGCGCGGCGATACGAGGCTGTCGGCATGGGCACCAGCATCGATGAGCGTCACGTGGTCCGGCTTGAGAAAGCCCTCGGCCTGGAAGTTCGGCGCCACACCGGCCCGTGTGTTGTCCATCAGGGTCACCGAATGATGTAGTCGAACGCCATCCGTCGTCATGCGCAGCAGGCTGGACTGACGGGTGCGTTGTGCTTTCAGTCCCACGCCGCCCCAGTTGAGCAGGCCGACGAAATCAGCCAGAGCCACCGGTGCCAGGTAGACGCGGTAGCGACCGGCGGCGATCGTCTGTGCCTCGGTGCCAAGAAGCGCCAGCTGGGCCACAGCCGTGTCGACACGGGTGCTGAATTCGGTGGCGCGCCAGTTGCCCCCCGCATAGCCGCACTTGACGGCCTTGTCCGCCCGGTGGTAGAAACTCCAGTCAAAATTGAAGCTGTGGGTCGCCGACCAGTTGCGCTGACCGAGGGAGTTGGCGAAACCACGATAGATACCACCCTGGGCGTGCAGACCGACAAGATCTCGGCCAGCGCCGGCGGACAGCACCTGATCGACCACTTCCTCAACATCGGGCAGGTGATTCTCCCCTTCCTGGTCCGTAGATTGAGGCTGGTCGTTGTAGAGCAGATGGGGATCCTCCGGCAAGTCAGCAAGCCGACTCCGCAACAGACCGACAACAGCTGCCGCGTGCGGCCGGTCCACACTTTCATCCTGCCCGTTCACGCAATGGTGCCCGCCGCCGAGAGTGATCCTCGCCCCCGCGTGGCGCTGACCATCGATGAGCTCGATGCACAGGTAGCGCTGGTGGACGTGACCGGGTTGGCGCACCCGCGACTGGTTGAAGCGGACGAAATCGGTGGCCTCGCCGGCGAAGTTCAGCAGCAACACCTCGTCGCCCTGGGCCAGACCCAGCAATTCCTCTGCAAGCCGGAAGAAATCGGTCTTCATGTCCATCGCCGTCACTCCCCACCAAAGACATCGATGTCGGCGAACAGCGCCGGCGGCGACGCGTGGCCCACACGAATGACCTGATTGGGTTCCCCTTTGCCGCAGAAGGGCGTGCCGAGGACCTCATTGAGAGCGGCGTTTCCCACCCCTTTCAGTGAGCGCCAGAAGGTTGCCGAAATGCCATTGTAGTTGGGTTTCTTCACGACCTCGGCCAGTTCGCCGTTACGGATCATCTGGCCATGCTCACAGCCAAACTGGAATTTGTTGCGGCTGTCATCGATGGACCATGAGAGATTGCGCTTCATATGGATGCCGTGTTCCACAGCGCCGATCAGTTCTTCCAGGCTCGACGTGCCGGGCTCTAGATTGAGGTTGGCCATGCGGTCGATGGGGGGCCGGTTCCATGAACACGCCCGCGAGTTGGCTACACCCGGTTGTGTGGCGCGCATCTGCGAGGTGCTGCCGCCAAGAGCCCGTTCGAGAATGCCCTGTCGAATGATGTATTGCCGATCCGCTGCCACGCCGTCATCATCCCAGCGGTAGCTGGCAAACTCTTCGGCGATGGTAGGATCAAAGGTGATGTTGAGCAGGTCGGAACCGTAGCGATAGCTGCCGAGCATATCGAGGCTTACGAAGCTTGTGCCGGCGTAGTTGCGTTCGTCGCCGAGGATTCGGTCCAGTTCCAGCGGGTGCCCGATCGACTCGTGGATCTGCAGATACATCTGGTCCGGATCCAGCAGCAGGTCCATCGTGCCCGTGGGGCAGTTGGGCGCCACCAGCAACTGCAGCACTTCGTCGGCGATCACCGGCGCCTGATCAAAGAAATGGACATCATCGAGGATCTCGAGGCCCCCCTGGCGCCCCAGATCGAAACCGCCATAGCGGCGACTGACGGTCTCGCTGCCCTCGTTGGCAGTGACGCTGAGTCCGGGGATCAGGTACTCGAAGCGCTGTTGCGTGCGGCCGCCGTCGGACGTCAGGTAGAGTTGCTCCTCGGCGATCCACCACAGCGATGCGGACCAGTCGACGATGCGGTCATCCGTCTTCAGGCGGGCGCACTCCTGCCGGGCAAGATCGATACGCTCGCCGAGGGGTGTCGCCGCCCACGGTCTGGCGATGGCACAGGCATACTCACCCACCGATGGCGGACGCGGCACCTTGCCATGATCGACGATCGCCGCAGATGCCGTCTTCTGTGCCCAGCGTGTGGCCCGATCCAGCGCCTCACCCAGGCCAGCGGCTGACAGGTCACACGTGGCGGCGTACCCCAGTCCCCCGCCATCAACAACGGTGATCATGGCGCCCACGTCATCCTCGGTATCCACCGGCTGCAGGACGTCCTGGCGGACCTCGATGACCTCATCCTGTCGCGACACCAGGCGCAGCGAACAGAAATCGACGGCAGGTGTCAGTTCGCGAAAGTGTTGTTCAACCGTTTTCAGCATGGATCTGCTCCATCGGTTCAGGCTGAGGTGGTGAAGCCGGCGGCTTGCCAAAGAACAGACAGGCCACAGCCAGCAGCAACGGCACGATGGCGGAGCCCGTCAAGACCGTCTGGTAACTACCCAGCAGATCGCGGGCAATGCCGATCGGCATGGGGCCCAGCGCCGAGGCTGCCACCTGGATGGTGGAAGCGAATCCGGCGATGGTCCCCAAATGCCGGCGACCGAAGTAGTTGGCAAAGATAACGCCCATGACCAGTCCCTCGATACCGGACTGAATCCCCCAGCCGACACCAAAAGCATACGCGGCGGGGATGGATGTGAGTCGGGTCGCCGCAACGAGGATCACCGTATTCAGCAGCAACGCCACCGACAGCAGCACACGGGGATGTATGCGCCCCACGAGCAGTCCCGCTCCCAGTTGCATGCCGGCACCTGTGGCGGCAATGGGAACAAAGACGAAGGCCGCTACCGTAGATGACAAGCCGGAGTCCTGGAAAACACTGAAGATGTGGAAATACAGGCCGGTATTGAGCATGGCCAGGACCGACATGCCGGAAATGGTGACCCAGAAGGCGCGGCAGCGCAGCACCTGGGCCAGGGTCCAGTTGATCTCGAGCGGTTTGCCCGTGCGCTGGGCTCCGCCGCCATCACCGGGGGCCTCGCCATCGGGGTGCAGGCCGTGTTCTTCGGGGTGGTTGCGGGTGAAGATCCAACCCACGGGGACCATCACCCCGATCACCACCACGCCAAGGATGACATAGGTCCAGCGCCAGCCGTACTGCGCGATCAGGGCATTGATGAAGTACGGGAACAGGCCGCCGAAGAGCGCACCAATCACACCCATGAGCCCCATCATGCGCCCGCGTTTCCGCACCCACCAGAGATTGACGACGTTCTTGCTCACCAGAGTCAGACTGCCCTGGCCGAGCTGACGCATCAGAAAGAACCCGATGCCGAGCATGACGGCAGTGCGCACGAGGCTCATGTAGATACAGGCCAGCCCCAGCAGCAGGCTGATCAGGGTGATGAGCAGCCGCGCCCCATGCCGATCGAATCGACGCCCGATGAAAGGCAGGACGAAGCTGGCCGCCAGCGTAGCCATCGTATAGAGGGTGCTGACCAGGGATCGGCTCAGACCGAGATCCCTGATGAAGTGATCGAGGAAGGGGGAAAAGGCGTACGTCTGTCCCGGGCTCGACAGGACCACACCACTGGCACCGACGGCGAGAATGACCCAGCCGTAGTACACCGGTGAGGCGTTGACGAGCCGGCTGTGGCGCAGGGGGCGCGGCTCTGCTGGTTCCTCCACTTATGCCGTTGTCACCCAGAGAGTCTTGATCTCGAAAGGTCGCAGATCACAACGCGCCCGCCGGCGACGAACCCCGATCTCGGCGATGACCTCATCTTCCAGCAGGTTGGTTTCGGCGATACGCACCACATCGTGACCAAAGTGCATATGGCCCGCCGCCACTGTGCCCTCACATTCATACAGGCGGAGGATGTAGCCACTGCCGTCTTCGGCCCACTTCACCGTGTCGACGACGACGTTGGATGCATCCACCGTCAGCAGACTGCCGAAGCTCGCATCCCCCGCCGCCAGCACCGCCCGGGGCGCAACGTTGAGTTCGTATCCCGGGCGCACGACGCTCTCCGCCGAAAAACTGCCCGTATGGGGCAGCAGCGCATAGGTGAAAACATGGCGGCCCTCATCGCCCCTCGGGTCGGGGCGTGCACCGGACTTGAGCAGGCTCAGGCGCGCGTCGGCACCGTTCACGGAGATGCCGTACTTGCCGTCGTTGAGCAAGGCGACGCCGAAACGCGTCTCCGACAGATCCGTCCAACGGTGATTGACGACCTCAAACTGGGCCCGGTCCGCTGGTCGGTTGCTGTGCGTCGGGCGCGAGACATGACCGAACTGGATTTCGTGGCGCGCACTGTCGACGTGTACGTCGAGATCAAACCCGGCTTTCAACAGACGGTGTTTCTCGTGCCAGTCCACGACGGTTTCGAAGTCGATCTGCGCCGAGGTCGAGTGGAACACCACATCCTGTGTGAGGCGTGACCCGCTGCCGATGGCGATCTCGTGACGAATGCGCAACTGCAGGGGTCCGTCAACGACCTGGCGCGACAGCAATTTCGTCTGCGCCTCCATCTTGAACTGCTGATCGAAATCGATATCCCAGTTGTCCCACGCCGCCGGCACATCCTCACCCAGCCAGAGCGTGTTGAGAGCGCCACCTGCGGTGACCAGCTGCCGGCCGCTGTCCTTGTGCAGCAACGACGTGATCCGCCCTGCCGCATCGAATCGAGCCCGCAGAAAGGGGGTATCCACGGCGCGGTCCGTGACGACGAAGGGTGAACTGGCAGCACTGCGTCCCTTACGCAGTGGCAGGTGGGTCGTGCCGAGGGCGCAGAGGCTGACACCATGTACGGCGACCCGCTCCTCCCCCGTGACACCCGTGATGCGTTGACAGCTCGTGCCCTCGCCGGCAGGCACGTGCCCGGCAGGCCAGATCGCCGCCGGCAGTTGAAACTCGCCATCGCGGTCCCAGCCGAGCGTATTGGCCACCAGCAGCGCCGGGGCCGGCGACTTGCGTCGGCTGTCGGTGAGTGTCCCCAGGGCCTGCTGGGCGAGAGCACCCACAACGTTCACCGTGACACCCATCTCGGCGATCGCCTGATCGTTGACCTCTGGGATGGAGCTGCCGGGCAGGATGTCGTGAAACTGGTTGACGAGGAAACTGGCCCACAGATCGCGCAACTGTGTTGCCGGATACCGGCGCCCGGACAAGGCCGCCAGGGTCCACAGGAACTCGGCATCGTGCAGTGCTTCCTCGCCGCGACGGTTGAGGCGCTTGATCTCGGCGATCGACGTGAGTGTGCCGCGGTGCAGCTCCAGATACAGCTCCCCCACCCATTCGGGCAGTTCCTTCGCCTGGGCCTCAATGCCCTTCATGAAGTCTGTCACCGTTACGTAGTCGGCGCGTGGACAGCCCTCGAGATCCTGCACGCGACGGGCAAATTCCAGCATCTCATACTGGGGTCCACCGCCACCATCGCCGTAACCGATGGCCGAGAGCCGCCGATCCGCCGTCTCCTTGTGCTGCACGTCCTGCCACTGAGCGATGAGGGTCTTGGGATCCGGGAAACAGTGGATCTTGTTGAAATGCGAGAGGATTTCCGTGCCGTCGATGCCCTGCCAGCGGAAGGTGTCGTAGGGAAACCGTGTCGTGTCATTCCAGGCGATCTTCGTCGTCAGGAAGTAATCGACGCCAGCCTTCTTCAGAATCTGCGGCAACGCCGCTGAGTAACCGAAGACATCGGGCTGCCAGAAGGCGTCTGATGTGTAGCCGAAGTGCTCGCGCGTGAACTGCTGCCCGAGCAGCAACTGGCGGACAAAGGCTTCACCCGACGGGATGTTGCAGTCCGGCTCGATCCACATGGCGCCATTGGGTTCCCAGCGTCCCGACTTTACCGCTGCCTTGATGCGCCGGAAGATGCCGGGATACTCGCGCCGCATGATATCGGCGTGATACGGCGCGCTCTGCAGAAAGCGAAATTCGGGGTACTGCTCCATCAGGTTGAGCACCGAGGAGAAGGTGCGCGCGCATTTGCGTTCGGTCTCGGCCAGGGTCCACAACCAGGCGGTGTCGATGTGCGAGTGGCCGACGATCCCCATGAAGGGAGTCGTGTCGCCGTTGCGCGCCGCCAGCAGGGGCTGCATGATGCCCCGTGCGGTAGCCAGCTTCGGTCGCCAGCTGTCCTCAGGTGTTTCTGCCGGCATGGCATCCACCACCTGCCAGACCTGCCCGAGGGCCGCCAGGATGCGACCACGGCGCAGACTGTTCTCGTCGAGGGCTTCGGCCAGCTGCAGCAGGCTCTGCAGATCGAAAACGAAACCGACGACATCCTCGCGCTGCAGCAGGATCTCCACACCTGCGAAGGTCCGCTGAAAATCTGCGGCGCTGTTGTCTTCATCCGGCTGGGTCCCGATGCAGGGGTGACCGGCATGGGCCTCGACAGCGATCTGATAGGTGCGCCGTGGATTGCCGGCAGCCGTCATCATGACAACGGGGTGATTCGGATCAAAAACGCCGCGGTGCTCGCCATCGACGATCAGCAGCCCTTCCGGAGCCCCGGTGGCGGCGCGCAGGTAGACCTTGTGATCCCGGCAGGCAGCAGGCAGCCGCACGCTGCCACGGAACCAGCCGGTGGACCAGGCACTGCCCCATTTGTGTCCGGGTTGCACGCGCTGCCAGCCCAGTCCCGACCCCGTCGGCAGGTTCCGATGATGCTCGCTCGTCTCGGCCAGATCCATGGCGACAGACTGCAACGATTCGAAACACAGACTGGTGTAGCGCCGGGTGATCGATTCGAGTTTTTTCGGGATCTTGCTGTCGAAGGGCATCGATTCTCTCCTGTGGATATCCACGGTTCGGTCTCCTTCACAATAGGCAGTGGAGCGCTTGCCTTGGCAAGAGCAGGTGCGCGATTGCCCCGAATTCGGCTACGTTGCAGGGGACATACAGGCCACAGGAGGCAGCAAGTGGAACGTCGAGAGATCGTGCGCCGGGCCATCGAGTTCGGCACCCCGCCGCGACTCCCCTTTTTTCTCGGGGGATCGTGGAGTGACAGACTGGCAGCCGTGATCAAGGGTTTTCCCAACGACGTATGTGACTGCTGGGAGATGGATCGGCAGGAGCGAGGCTGGTTCTTCGACAATCCCGAGCCGGACGACTGGGGTTGCCTGTGGGCCAAGACGGAACTGAAGAACATGGGGCAGGTCGTCCACCACCCGCTGGAACAATGGAGTGCCCTCGCCGGCTACCGGCCGCCGAATCCGCGCAACCCCTTTTACTTCGCCCGCATCGACGCCGGCATCGCCGACGCCGAAGACCGCTACGTGGTCCTCACCAGCCACTTCAATCTCTTCGAGCGCTTGCACATGCTGCACGGCTTCGAGCGCACGCTGGAGGATTTCTATCTCGAGCCGGAAAAGATGCACCGACTGATCGACATGATTCTGCAGTACAAACTCGAACATCTCGACGAGGCGGCGCGGCGGTTCGGCGACCGTTGCCACGGCATCTTCCTCACCGATGACTGGGGCACACAACAGAACACGCTGATCTCAAAGGATCTGTTCCGCGAGTTCTTCCTTGATCGCTACCGACAGTTGTTCGACGCCATCCACGGCCACGGGTGGCACGTGATCCTGCACAGCTGCGGGCGCGTCAACGATTTCGTGCCCTTCTTCATCGAAGCCGGTGCCGATGTGCTCAACATGCAGCAGCCGCAGGCCTATGGCATCGAGGCACTCGGTGCTGCCTTTGCCGGCAAGGTCTGTTTCCTGACGACCGTCGACATTCAGGCGACCCTGCCCGGTGGTGATGCCGATGCCGTGCGCGCCGAAGCCCGGCAACTGATCAAACACTGGTCGACGCCGGCAGGCGGTTTCATCGTCTTCAACTACGGCGACTCCGAGGGCATTGGCACCACGGACAGAATCGCCGAGGTCATGTTTCGCGAGTTTTACGATCTGCGCAACCACTGGGCGACGGCCTGAACGACTCAACTACGCCAGTTCAACTAGGCTCACTTCAGTAGCGCCCGTGTTCCTCCACCAGTTCTCGCATCCGCTGGATCCGTGCCTCGTCGGCGCCGGGCGGCACCTGGTCCCCGGCGGCGGCGATCAGGCGGGGGCTCTGCCCT
>CALFPI010000282.1 GCA_937919035.1 uncultured Gemmatimonadaceae bacterium | reverse complement strand
CAATCTGCATCGTCGAGGACTGCGTTGTCGTCTGTGTTGTCGTCTGTGTTTTCGGGGCGGTGGGCGTCAAGTGACGTATCTTCCTGTATTCTGGCGAATGTAACCAGCCCCCTTGGGAGAGTCAACGAGGTCTGAACCGTGAATTGTTACCCTTTCTTACACGTCGAAGCGGCACTGCGCAACGCCGTTGACACCGGTATCACGGCGGGCGCCACTCTGGTCTTTGGCGAAGGCGACAGGCGGCATGAGGTTCATGCTGGTCAGGCTCAGAGGGTGCCGTCTATGCGCCCCCTCTCGCCGGCAGCCCTGTTCGACCTGGCTTCGCTGACAAAAGTCCTGGCCACGACGTGGCTCGCCATGAAATGGACGGCTGCGGGTCGCCTCGATCTGGACGCCCCCCTTGGTGACTTGCTGCCGGGCTATTACCCCGCGGACAAGAGGCCCCTCACGGTGCGTCTGCTCATGTGCCACGCCGCCGGGCTGCCCTCCGGCCTGCAGCTCCATCAGCAACTGCCGCCAGACTCGGCGGGCGAATCTGGACGGCGCGCGGTGGTCGAACGATACCTGCAGACACCGTTGGCAGATCATCCTGGGGTGACCACCCTTTACAGTGACATCGGCCCGATCCTCGTAGGGGATCTGCTCGAACATCTTGCCCCCGGGCCGAATGCGCGCCTCGATGCGATCTGCTCGACGGAACTCTACGCGCCCCTTGCCCTGGTTGATACGTTCTTCGCACATCTGGATGATCCCCTGCCGGCAGCGCAACGTCCTCCAGAGGCATTCGCCGCAACCGAGGCCTGTCCCTGGCGCAACAGGATTCTGTCGGGCGAAGTCCACGATGAGAATGCGCATCTTCTGCGTGGTGTTGCAGGCCACGCGGGGTTGTTCTCGACGGCTCTCGATCTCGAGCGTATTGCCAGAGCCTACCTGGGGGAGGCTGACATCGGCGTTGACAGTGCGACCCTGCAATCATTGACCCGTGCGCAGCAGTTGACGCCGAACTCGACCAGAGCCTTTGGCTGGGACACACCCCGGCCCGATGGTCCATCAGGTCGCGGTTTTTCTCCTCTTGCCTACGGGCATACGGGTTTCACCGGTACGTCAATTTGGATTGATCCGGAACACAGCCGCTACGTCATTCTGCTGACGAACCGGGTACATCCCGGACGCGAGGACCGCGGTTTCCCGGCGTTTCGTCCACAGTTGCACAACCTTGTCCTCGACAGCCTCCAATAAGTGGATCGCCACCGGCGACAGAATCGCACGGCAACAAAATTCCACCTGAAACGTCCAACTGTGGACCTGAGCCTGAAACGGAACTGATTGCCATGTCTTCTCCTGTGTGCGACGCCAGGCCATCAAGCATGTATGCCCTGCTGGCGCTGCTGTGTATGGCCGCCTCCGTCACAGCCTCGACCGTCGTGCCACTGAGTGTCGCCGAATTGACCAGTCGTTCGCAGCAGATCTTCCACGGCATTTGCCTCGACTCGCACACCGCCATGGAAGGAGGCGAAGTCGCCACGCATCTGCGCTTCGTCGTCTCTGAACACCTGAAAGGTCTGGAGCAGACAGATACCCTTAGCGTCATCCTTCCGGGCGGCGAACTGAATGGAACGCGCTACCAGATCTCCGGCATGCCAGGTTTCAGCCCCGGGGAGGAAGTCGTTTTGTTCCTTACCGGTGCGGACCCCAGTGGACGGGTGTGGCCCGTAGGTTTGGCCCAGGGAGGTTTCCACGTGCGCCGTAGCAACGATGGCGCCGCCCGCGTGCGGAGGGACTACAGCGAACTGCGTTTTCAGGGGTCGGCGCGGACCGCCGGCATTCCTGCAGAGGATCTTTCCCTTGAGGAGTTGCTCGAGGAGGTCCGCGCGCGCACAGACCCACCTGACGCCAACCCACCTGACGCCAACCCACCTAACGCCCAGTGAAGCCAGGTTTCTCGATTCTGCTCTGCCTGCTGATGGCTGCGCCAGGCGCGGCGTTTCTCGTACAGAGCACACAGGCAGGCAGCGATCCTGTTGTACAGGTCTCCTGGGTAGTAGATGAGGTGTCCTATGTGCTGGACGCGGCCGGTTCGGCGGATCTGGGAGCGGAGGAAACGGCACGCATTCTACGACAGAGCTTCGCCGTCTGGAACGATGTCGCTGGATCACGTCTGGCCCTGCGGGATGCCGGTATCTCAACAGGACGCAGTGCCTCGCGTCGGGACGGGCGGAATCTCGTGATCTTCGACGAGACCGGGGATATTCTGGAGGCGCCCGCCGGCAGTGGCATCATCGCTGTAACGAGAATCAACTCCGATGCGGCGTCGGGCGAGATCTTTGACGCCGACATTATCTTCAATGGCCGTGATTTTCGCTTTGCTGCCCAACCGACGTCAAATCGCATTCTGTTGAGCGATGTAGCAGTCCACGAAATCGGTCACTTCATTGGCCTGGACCATACCCCCTTGGCGGGCGCACCGGAGCAGCGGCCAACAATGAATCCCTTCTACTTTGGTGATGGCCCGGGGGAGTCCACATCGCTGGCCACCGATGACCTCACCGGAATCCGCGTGTTGTACCCGACGGCAGAGTTCACCGCCTCGACGAGCGCCATCACGGGACACGTCACCAGCCTCGATGGCACAGGGATCTTCGGTGCTCATGTGACGGCGCTGAATCTCAACTCCGGGGAGCGCTATAGTACCCTCAGTGGCGCCGATACGGGCATTCTCGATCGCGGTGCCTACACCTTGCATGGATTGCCCGCCGGCTCCTACCAGATCGCCATCGAGCCACTGGGTCACGGCCTTGACGAGAGCAACTTCTCCGATCTCTTCGTCGGCATCGATACCGGCTTTCCTGCGGAATTCTTTGGCAACACCAACGTTGCCGACGAAGCCAGCCCGGTGACCGTTCTGCCTGGCACCTCCGCCGCCGACATCGACTTCATCACGGGGTTTGTCGTGCCTGGAGAACCGTATGTACTCTCTGTAGACGGCCCGGGAAACACACCTGACACCAACGGCCCGTACGACACCTTGGTAGACATGGTATTCACCAGTCGTGTTGATGTTGAGGTCGACGTCGATGGCGTCATCTCAACAAGCACGGCAGAGGACCTCGGTGACGGCATGTTTCGCGCCCGCATAGCGGGGCAGCCGGTGGGGAGTCATATCCGCTATCGCCTGCTGGCAGAATCGGCTGCCGGGGTCCGTGTCGATTTTCCGACGGCTGGAGCGTGGTTTGAATTCGATATCATCGGCCTGTCCGGATCACCACTGGCCTTCGCCGTGTTGCGCGACGCCGGCGTCCTCGGCGTGTTCGACACCGGTGCCAGTGGCGAGGTCGCACGCGTCGATGTCGGGGACGATCCAATCCAGATCCTGCACTCGGCTGACGGTAATTTCCTCTACGTATCCAATCTCGGTTCCAGCGAGATCACCATTGTCGATGCTGCGACCTTTCGCATTACCGATCGTATTGCCGTCGCCGCACAGCCCCTGGATATGGCCCTGTCCGCCGACGGAGCGACCCTCTATGTGTCAAACTCGGGTGCCTCCGTGCTGACAG
>CALFPI010000281.1 GCA_937919035.1 uncultured Gemmatimonadaceae bacterium | reverse complement strand
GTCAGACCCCACGGGGTTCGCGGGTCTGCTGCCGTTGGCCCGCGAGTCAGGCGACATCCCTCTGCCGCCCTACATCCGGCGAGTACCTGAAACGAGTGATGCAGAACGGTATCAAACCGTATTCGCGCGGGATCCCGGGTCGATTGCGGCGCCCACGGCTGGGCTGCACTTCACCGAAGATCTGCTTGCCGGGGCGCAGGCCAGGGGCGTGGCGCTGGAGAAGCTCGTACTGCATGTGGGCCCTGGAACCTTTGAGCCAGTTCGTACCGATGATCCCCGTGAGCACCGACTCGAGGCGGAATACTATCGTGTCAGCGAAGCCACGGTGCGGGTGATCAACGAGCGCCGGCGCGCCGGTGGACGCTGCATCGCAGTTGGCACGACAACCGTGCGGACGCTGGAGACCTGTGCCGCCAGCGGCACCTTGTGCGCCGGTGAAGGCTGGACGGATCTGCTGATCTGTCCGCCCCATCAATTCCAGACCGTCGACGCGATGGTGACGAACTTTCACTTGCCACGTTCCAGCCTGCTGCTGCTCGTTAGTGCTCTGGCCGGGCAGCAGCAGCTGCTGGATGCTTATCACCTTGCCGTCGCCGAGGGCTACCGGTTCTACAGTTATGGCGACGCGATGTTCATCCATTGATGCCATGCTGACGACAACAGTCATCATCCCCGCCGCTGGGCGCGGGCATCGTTTCGGTTCCAGTGGGACACCCAAACAGTACCAGTTGCTGCGCGGGCGCCCTATCCTGTGGCATACATTGCGGCGTTTCCAGGACCACCCATCGATTCAGGCGATCATCGTTGCCATCCATCCAGATGACGAGGATGTTTTCAACGACATCGCGATGGAGTTCTCCAAAGTGCGCCCGGCGGTATTCGGCGGCCTGGCGCGGGCCGATTCCGTGCGTGCCGCCCTGCAGAGCCTGCCAGCGGCAACCGGGGACGAACTCATTCTGGTGCATGATGCCGTCCGTCCCTGGGCTTCAGCGGGTCTGGTGGACGCTGTAGTCACGGCGGCGCGACAGCATGGCGCCGCCATACCGGCTGTTCCCGTGACCGAGACGGTAAAAATCGTCGAGGCCGGAGTGGTCCTCGAATCACCCCTGCGCAGCAGGTTGTATAACGCCCAGACTCCCCAGGGATTTCGCCGCGGCATTCTCGAGCAGGCCGTTGCCCTGGAGCTCAGGACGGCAACGGCGTCGGCGCCAGCGACGGATGAGGCGTCGCTCGTCGAACGCGCGGGTATTGCTGTTCACATCGTTCCTGGAGAAGTCGGCAACGTGAAGATCACCACCGCGGCGGACCTGCCGATGGCAACCGACACGAAACCAGGAATGGATACCGAACTGCGTGTCGGCACTGAACTGCGTGTCGGCACCGGGTATGATGTACATGCCTTTGCCCAAGGACGACCGTTGATCCTCGGGGGCCTGCATATTGAGTCCGACATCGGCTTGGCGGGGCACTCCGATGCAGACGTGCTGACCCACGCAGTCATCGATGCATTGCTTGGAGGGGGCCGCATGGGCGATATCGGTCGCCTGTTCCCTGACACGGATCCGGCCTATGCCGGGATCAACAGCCTGGTCCTGCTGGAACAGGTCGGTGAGCGGCTGCGCGCACAGGACATGGAGATTATCAATGTCGATGCGGTTATCATGGCCCAGGCGCCGAAGCTGGCATCCCATGTGGACGGCATGTGTGCAGCAATGGCCGCCGTTCTGCACCTGTCGACGCGTCGCCTGTCGGTGAAGGCGACAACAACTGAGGGTCTGGGATTCGTTGGTCGTCGGGAGGGGATGGCGGCGCAGGCAACCGCGCTCCTGCGTGTTCCTGCGTTGTCCGACGATCTCTGACATGGCCGCTTGGATCGAACGGGCGATCATCGGTATCGGTGACTGGCCTCCCGCCTTTGCCTATGCCGTTCTGGCGGTGAGTGCATTCCTGGAGAACATCCTTCCTCCGGTCCCGGGAGATCTCGTAGTTGTGCTGTCTGCCTATCTCGCCGGTCGGGGCATCCTCGACTGGGTGCCTGTCTATCTGTCCACCTGCCTGGGGGGCACCGCGGGGTTCCTGTTCATGTTCCATCTTGGGCGAACCCGTGGACGCGTATTCCTGCAGTCTCGTCGCGGTGTCGACACGATCTTCTCTGCCCGACGCCTGGCAAAAGCGGAGGGCTGGCTCAGTCAATATGGCCTCTGGCTGATCCTGGCCAATCGCTTTCTCAGTGGCATTCGCTCCGTCATCGCTCTGGCTGCTGGGATCTGCGGCATGGGTTGGAAGCCCATGGCGTTGTTGGGCCTGCTCAGCATGCTCCTGTGGAATGGCGCCCTGCTCTACGCCGGGCTGCAGGTGGGGCAGAACTGGGAACAGGTAACCGGCTGGCTCGGGCGCTACAATCAAGTCATCGGTGGCCTGCTGGCCGTTATCGGCTGTGTCATGGCCTCTCGCTGGTGGCGACGGCGCTCGCAGCAGGCGGGATCTGCTGTTGACAGCCCCTCTGAGGGGGCATAGTTTTATCGCTTCGTACCGCCCATCCGCGGAAATCCCGATTTCTGGCCCTAAAGCCCAGTACAGGTTGAGACTTACGTGACGACCAAGAGCTATACTCCACGCGCCGGTGACATCGAGCGCAGTTGGTATGTGGTAGACGCAGACGGCAAAACCCTCGGCCGCCTGGCATCACAGATTGCCCACGTACTGCGGGGCAAACACAAGCCGGCGTATTCGCCTCACATGGACCTTGGTGACCATATCGTTGTAATCAACGCCGAGAAAATCCGGGTCACTGGGCGTAAGGCCGAGCAGAAGGTCTATCACAGGCACACGGGCTACCCTGGTGGCCTGCGGACCACGACCTATGAAGAAATGCTCAACAAGCATCCCGATCGCATCCTCCGCACGGCCGTCAAGGGGATGATGCCCAACAACGTCCTCGGGCGCCAGATGTTCAAGAAGCTGCGGATATACGCCGGTCCCGAGCACGAGCACGCCGCCCAGCAGCCCAAGCCTCTTGATCTGTAGCCGCCTGCAGTGCAGTGATTGAGATTTGGGATTGATATCAGGGATTGAGACCGACAATGACTTCGTTTTTCCTATCGATTGACAGACTGACAGCGAGAGAACATGGCTGAAGAGCAGCGATTTGAGGCCACTGGCCGACGTAAGACATCCGTCGCACGAGTTCGCATGCGTCCTGGCTCCGGTCAGATCATCATCAATGGCCGCACCGTGGAGGAGTATCTGCGTCGTGCCGCACTTGAGATGATCATGGTCCAGCCTTTGCAGATCACCGAAACACGAGACAAGTTTGATATTCTGATCAGCAGCAACGGTGGTGGCCTGCGGGGCCAGGCAGGTGCCATGTCTCTGGGCATCGCCCGTGCCCTGTTGTCTTACGATCCAACGATGCGGGCGACTCTCAAGCGAGCTGGTTTCCTGACCCGGGATCCCCGGGAAAAGGAGCGTCAGAAGTACGGCTTGGCTGGTGCTCGCAAGCGCTTCCAGTTCTCGAAGCGATAATCCTGCACCTGACCGTCCTCTGATAGATGTTGCAAGATTGAGATCGGCCCCTCTTGGGGCCGATCTCGTACATGTGTCGTTCAAGAGTCATAACGCACGCTTCTCCCGATGCGCGCGGGGGTGCCGGCGAAAATCGCCAGTTCCGCGTCGCAGATGAGGGAGGGCGGAGGTCTTAACCCAATCTTCAGGAGTTCCAATCGCATGACCGTATCAATTCAGGATCTGCTCGAGTCCGGCGCCCACTTCGGCCATCAGACGCGCCGCTGGAATCCGAAGATGAAGCCCTTCATCTTCACCGAGCGCAACGGCATTCACATCATCGATCTCAACAAGACGGCCCGTCGCCTTGAGGCGGCTGCCGATCAGGTCCGCCGCACGGCACAAGCTGGCAAGGCGGTACTGTTTGTTGGCACCAAGAAGCAGGCCGTCGACGTACTTCGGGCCGAGGCCGAACGCTGCAACATGTTCTTTGTCACCGAGCGCTGGCTGGGCGGCATGCTGACAAACTGGCAGACGATCCGAATGAATATCCGACACCTCGACCATCTGGATCGCATCGCTCAGGATGGGACCTACGAGAAGCTGAAGAAGAAGGAAGTCCTGCTGCTGGAGAAGGAACGGGTACGGATGATCAGGACTCTGGAGGGCATTCGCAAGATGAACGGCCTGCCAGGACTGATCTTCATCGTCGACGTCATGAAAGAGCACG
>CALFPI010000280.1 GCA_937919035.1 uncultured Gemmatimonadaceae bacterium | reverse complement strand
AAGCGCTGGGCCAGATCAAGCGCGACGTCTCCGGAAGAAGCCACCATGACGCGATAACTGGCATCTTCCAGCACCCGGCACAACACGTCGATATTGGCCGGTGTGTCATCGACCACCAGGATCTGCGCCCCCTTCAGATCCGTTTCGAATTCATCCATCAACGACCCTCGCCAATATCGCCTGCGCCGCCGGCATATCGAAGCGCTGTACCAACTCGCCCAGATGCACGGCCAGCTCTGCTTCTTCGGCGCCCAGCGCCCGCAATTGGTCGAGCCCGTGTTTCAGATCGGTGACACTGTGTTTCTCCGCCGCCTGGCACAACTGCGCCCGCAACGCGGCGGGCAGGCGCAGCCCGTCAAAATCACCATTGCCCACGGCGGCGTCCGCTGCGCCCACGGCGTATTCGTACTGCACCCCCAGCAATTCTGCCAGACACGCGTAGATGCGCTCGGTGCGGAAGGGTTTCTCGATATAGTCGGCAAAACCCACCTCCAGATACTCCTGCCGCTGATGCACAAAGGCCGACGCCGATACTGCCACGACCTTACAGGCGCCCTGTCCATGTTCGGCATCGATCTGCCGCAGCGCTTGGGTGCCGGACATATGGGGCATGCGAATATCCATAAAAACAATGTCGGGTTTCAGCTCCCGCACCGCCGCCAGGCTCTGGGCGCCCCCTTCGGCCAGAGTCACCTCGACGCCAATGGCTGCCAGCATATGCTGCAGCACCTGGCGATTCTCTACCACATCGTCGACAACCAGCGCACGAACCTGTTGCCGCGGAGCCAGATGGCGCACACGGGCAAATGCCCGCTCATCGCGCCTTGCCACGGGCGATTCGCCCGGCGGCAGGACCAACTCAAGAGTAAAACGCGCCCCCTGTCCCAACGCCGATTCAAGCCGGACGCGTCCACCCATCATTTCGACGAAGCGCGCTGCGATGGCCAGACCCAACCCCGCACCGCCTTTTTCCAGTCCCGCCGCTCCCTGTTGCAGTGGGTCAAAAATTGACTGCTGATATTCAGCAGCGATCCCCGGTCCGCTGTCGCTGACCTCAAACCGGTAGCGGTCGTCGCCGAGCTCTTCCAGGCGCAGGCCGACCCATCCGGCTTCCGTGAACTTGACGGCGTTGCCGAGCAGGTTGATCAGCACCTGGCGCAGTTTGCCTTCGTCGCCGCGCACCTGCCGCCGGCTTATCGCACCCTCCATCCGCCAATCCAGGCCCTGCTGCCGGCAGCGCAACTCGAACATCACCGCCAGGCTGTCGAGAAAGGACCGCAAGTCAAAATCCACTGCGCGCAGCTCCTGGCGACCGGATTCGATCATGGTGAGATCGAGCACGTCGTTGATCAGTCCCAGGAGGTGGTCGCCGCTGCGCGCGATGGCATCGACCGATGCGTGCTGGTCGGCGGAAAGCGTCGCATCGCGCTGCAGGATCTGTGCGTAGCCCAGCACCGCGTTCATCGGGGTGCGGATCTCGTGGCTCATGTTGGCCAGAAACTCGCTCTTGGCCTTGTTGGCCTGGTCGGCTTCCCACCGCGCCTGGTCGGCTTCCCGCCGCGCCTGCTCCGCTCTTTCGACCTGTTCTTCCAGCTCATGGAAGTCGAGGAAGCGACTGTAGGCTGGTGCGAACACGGGCATCAGACGCCCCAAGGCTTCGACCTCACGTTCTGAAAAAGGGGTGGAGCTTTCCCTATTCATTGCCAACGTTCCTTGAGCAAAGGGAACATCTACAATCCATAGGGCCCTGCCTTCATCATACATTTGGTCGGTATACTTCTGCAGGCGAGTTCGCATTTCACCTTCATCATCGCCACTCACATCCATTCCTACAGCCTCACAGTGGTGGCGGAGTGTGGTCTCATTTGTGCCTGTACTTTCTATATACTCCTTGCGCGTAAGACACCTGAGATAAACTTCACCCCGTTTCCAATGGGCATATAGGGAAGACATCGCTGCATCGATTTGAGACGGGTTTTTATTTTTAATGAATACAGGTTGCCCGGCGGTATCGATGTGAAACGTGTAGCCCTGTACGAGGTCGTTCTCTTCGTCAAATATTTGTATGCCAACACCACCAAACCGTATTTCCAGTTTTACAAGTGCATGGTAGAGCGCCGCAGCAACCTTGAGCAGGTCTTCACTGGAGCCCATAGCCGCTACAGGGTACCGCACTTCATCCAGTACCCGTTCAATCTTCGCCTGGTATTCTGCCTCCGCCAGTTGCTGTCGCGTCTCCTGCAGATCAGCAATGAGCTGTTGCTTCGTTTTCTGCTGGTCGTTCACCCGCTAAAGTCCTCCAGTAGGCCTTTCCGCTGTGGTTGTGGAACGTGCTTCTGTCGAAGCACGACGCCCTGCTGGACGTACAGGGGGCCCATTATCGTACGTGCAGTGGCCGAGGACAAGCCTCACAGAGGCTGGTCTGGTCGTTGACACGCGGGGGCATGATCGACGGGGAGTCTAGGGGGCAACCGGAGGTCTGGCGTTCCACACGCCTGCGTCCACGGCTGTATTCCATGACGGCGTCTTCTCAGCCAGCCAGGAATCATCGAATCCGGGAGCTGCGAAGAGTGCCCAGCTACCTGTATCGGCAGCTTGCCTCCCTACCTGAAGGTCGGGTTGCGGTCTGCCTGCGCACTATATCAGCTTGCAGTCATATGCCTGGAACTCCCGATCGTTGGTCAGAATGGGGTATTGATTGACCAGACTCTGAGCGATCAACATTCGATCGAAGGGGTCCCTGTGATGGAAGGGCAGATCTCTCAGGAGCAGCGCGTCTTCGCCGCGGAACTCCAGGGACTCAAAGCCGCATTTTTCTGCCATCTCGACAGGGTTGAAAGCCACGTCCAACTTCCCGAGGGATGCCTTGATCATTATCTCAGCGATGCTGATCGAACTGACGTAGACGATGTTGGCCTGCGTCTCAATCTCGGCAAGCTTGTCCTTGTCAATTCGCTTGGGATCCGACAAGGCCCAGAGAAAGATGTGCGTATCGATGATGATCCTCACGGGCTGTCCCCGTAGAACATCTCATTGATCTCCTTGTCCTCTGCAAGAAAGTCCTCCGGCAACTGGAACTGCCCTGCCAGCAGCCCGAGTTTCCGTTTGCCCCTGGGCTTGTGCACGACGAGATCCACCAGAGGCAGGTTGTTCTTGGCGATGGTCACTTCCTCGCCGTGGTAGACCATGTCGATAAGCTTTGACAGGTTTGCCTTTGCATCTGACACATTGACAATCACATTGAGTATCCTCTGCAAGTTGGTCTGATAGACTTGTTATGTACTACTCTATCATAGTTGGTCTACTTGGTCAATTTTATTTGTGCCAAACCTACCTTGACGCACCATGGATAAGACTGTTTATACCGCGTACGCCCTGATTCACTGCTGGCATACCCGGGCCAGACCTGAGGCCAGACCCGAGGCCAGACCCGAGGCCAGACCCGAGGCCAGACCCGTCACACGAAGGAAACTTCCATGTCCAAGCTCGCCATCCTTGGAGGATCGCCAGTCCTGGCCAGGCCGTTGTCGGTCAAGTGGCCCCAGTTCGATGCGACGGACGAGAAGGCCCTGCTTGATGTGTTCCGCAGCGGCAAGTGGTGGCGCGGTGGCACGATCGGCGAGCAGGCCGCCGGCCCCTGCGGCCAGTTCGAGCGCGACTTCGCTGCCTGGCACAGCGCGCGACATGGGCTGGTCTGCTGCAACGGCACGATCGCCGTCGAACTGGCGCTGCACGCGGCGGGCGTGCAACCCGGCGACGAAGTGATCGTTCCGGCGATGTCTTTCGTCGTCTCCGCCTCGGCCGTGCTGCCCCTTGGCGCCGTCCCGGTATTCGCGGACTGCAACCCGGAGACCCTGCAGACCGACGCTGACGCCATCGAGGCGGCGATCACGTCGCGGACGACGGCCATCATCCTGGTGCATTTCGGTGGCTACCCGGCGGACCTCGACCGCATCACGAAGATCGCCAAAAAGCACAAGCTGGCGCTCATCGAGGACTGCGCCCACGCCCAGGGGACTCAATGGCGCGGCAAGGGCGTGGGATCCTATGGCGACTACGGTACTTTCAGCTTCCAGCAGTCGAAGGGCCTCACCTGCGGCGAGGGTGGCATCGTACTGTGCCGCACGAAGGATCTCTGGCACCGCGCCTACCGCTACCACAACCTGGGTCGCTACGAGGACAAGGGGTTCTACGATTTCTACCTGATGTCCTCCAACCTGCGCCTCACGGACCTGCAGGGGGCCCTGCTCAACACGCAGTTCGAAAAGCTGCAGCAGCAGTTGCCGCGCAAGATGGATGCTGCCGCCTTCCTCAGTCAGGGCCTGCGCGAACTGGGCGGGCTCGAGCCTTTGCCCGACGACAAGCGCATCACGCGCCGCGGCTTCTACTACTACCTCATGCGCTATGACGCCGATGCCTTCGGCGGCGTGTCACGCACGCGCTTCCGCGAGGCCCTGCAGGCGGAGGGTGTCCCCCTCGGTCAGTCCTACGGCCAGGCGATCCACAAGTACCCGCTGTTTCAGGATCTGAAGATGCCGCGCAAATACACCGGAGCGCAGTACAAGAAAACGCGTTGCCCGAATGCGGAACGTGCCGCCACGGAGACGGTATGCACCCTCTCGCACCAACTGCTGCTGAGCGATCGAAAGAGCCTGGCAAAGGTGCTCGATGCCGTTACCAAGGTGAAGGAGAACATCGGCGAACTGGTTGGCGGCGGCAGTGCACGAAAATCGGCGCGGAAGGGCCGGAGCGCGCGCTGATTCCCGGGGACCTATGGGGGCCGTACTAGCCGGAAACCCAGATGCCGGCGAGGGACTCGTGGAGAGCCCCCTGGGTCAGCGGCTTGGTCAGGTGGCCATCCATGCCGGCCCTGCGGGTGGCCTCGACAGCTTCGCTGAAGGCGTTGGCTGTGAGGGCGATGATGGGCACGCGTGGGCGGCCGCTGGACGTCTCCTCCGCCCGGATTCGCTCGGCGGCTTCGATACCACCCAGAACGGGCATCTGCAGGTCCATGAGAATGAGATCGAAGCCATCTGCGGCGCATTCGGCAGCCTTGAGACCATTATCGACGATGTCCACTGTGCAACCAAGACGTTTCAGCATAGCGCTGATCACGCGCATATTGATTGGATTGTCTTCGGCCACCAGCACACGCTTGCCAGTGAAATCCAGCGGCCCCAGTTCCATCCCTGCAGCGGGCATGACCTGCGCCCGGGGAAGATCTACAGTAACGGCGAAGACGCTGCCGCCGCCGGCGTTGTCCGTGGCGGTGATGCTGCCGCCCATGAGTTCCGTCAGACGAGCACAGATGCTCAAACCCAGACCACTGCCGCCGTATTTGCGGGTGATGGAGGAATCCGCCTGGCTGAAGCGATGAAACAACTGTTCGCGAAAGGCGGGATCGATGCCGATGCCGGTATCGCGGATCTCGAGCTCGAGATGAATGCCATCGCCTTCGCCCTCCTGCCAACGGGACACAAACCGCACCGAGCCCCGCTCGGTGAACTTGATGGCATTGCCCACGAGGTTGAACAGCAACTGCCGCAGACGCAGGGGATCACCCATGATGGGAGGGCAGCCAGCCTGAATCTCCGCATCCAGTCGCAGTCCTTTGTCTTCCGCACTCTGGTGGAAGATGCGGATGACCTCCTGGCTCAGGACGGACAGGTCCGTGGGCACCGATTCCAGTTGCAGCCGGCCGGAGTCGATCTGCGACAGATCGAGGACATCATTGATCAGGGCCAGCAGGGTCTGGCCACTGGTCTCAATCAACTGCAGTGAATCCTGCTGTTGCTCGTCGAGATCGCTGTCGGCCAATACCTGCGTCATACCGATGACGCCGTTGAGGGGCGTGCGAATTTCATGGCTGATAGTGGCCAGGAACTCTGACTTGGCTCGGTTGGCAGCGTCGGCCTGGTCCCTCGCCGTCTCCAGGTCGCTATTGACGGCGGCGAGAGTGGCGGTCTGACGGTTCACCTCTGCCGCCACCGTTTCCCGACGATGGATGAGAGAACCAAGCAGTGCCCCTAACATGCCAACCAGCAGGCTGCCGCCGAGAAGGATCGACCATGTCCCCCAATCCACCCAGGCACCGAGCCAGACCTGGCTGGGTAGCACCAGGAGTTGCCAGCGGCGTTCAGGCATCTGGATCGGGACACGACTGCGAAGCACAGACGGAGCGACTCCGATCGCCTCGACGTCTGGCATTCCCAGGTCGGCGCCAAATGCGGCGAGCAGGGGGTCGGTTGACGCCTCATCGTCCACGAGCAAGTAGCGGAGGCCTGGATCGGCATTGGGCCCGAGCACTTCCTGCAGCAGCGCCCCCAGGCGTAACACGGCTACCACGAAGCCCTGGAGGGACCCGTCGGCTTCCAGCACTGGTGCCAGTACCAACACGCCGAACTGGCTCTCCTGCTCCTGGGCAAGGGTGATGCGGCCCGTCGTAACCGGCAGGCCGCTCAACTCACTGGCTTCGATGGAGGACCGGCGAACAGTGTTGGAGTTGATGTCGAACCCCTGGGCCGCACGATTCTCGGCATAGGGTTCGATGAAGGCCACCACGACGTAACGAGGCGCGATGGGCGCGTCCACCAGGGCTTCGTCCACACGGGCGACAATGCGATAGTCAGGTAAACCGCTGGTGCGCATGGCGGCGACGTGAGCCTGTCGCTCTCCGGCGTTGACCACGGGATTCCAACTCAAGGCCTTGAGACCCGGATAACGTACCAGGGGATCGGCCACCAGGCGCCGAAAGTCTTCGGCTGTCAATGGTCTGGCATTGCCGATAGAGCGAGCCAGGCCGCGCAGGACTTCCACGTGCAGATCGATGGCGCGCTGCAGGATGCCTCCGTCACGGTCACTTCTGTCTGCAAAGGCCGAGGCGAACTCCTCTTGACGGAAGGTGCGGATTCCGTCGAAGGCAACCAGCACAATAGCCATGGCCAGGGACAGGGGTAGAACCAGGGTCAGCAGGCGCTCGCGAAAATCTCGGATCGTGACACCGCAGAAGGCCAGCAGGAACGGGCTGCACACCATGACACCGGCGGCATCTCCGGTCCACCAGGTAAAGAAGAAACGCCCCACGCCGGCCGCAGGAAGACCACCGAACATGAAAAAGGCCAGGGTGCTGATAGAGGCCGCGCACAGACAGGCGACCAGTCCCCCGGCAATGAAGATCGGCAGCATGACCGCAAAGGCGTCCGCAACGGCACGCTCGCTGAGCAGCCGACGGATTAGTAACGAGCCCAGAAACGCCTGGAGAGTACTGCCAACGGTGACTGCACAGGCCAGGCCGACGGCCACGGGCCACGGTGCAAGGGACAACTGGAGGTTGAGGTTGAACGCCAATGCGCCGATGGCCACCGCCGCCAGTGGACGGAGACCTCCGCGCAACGTCGCCACCAGCGCCAGGCCGGCGGCAGGAAACAGGGGTACCACGAAGCCGGCGGGGATCCGCGTCCACCCGGCAAGCCAGGCCAGCAGGTAGTATCCGACCACCACAGCCATCAAGGCGGGCCAACTACGCCAGAGATCAGCAGCTGGCTTGGTGGACATCTACCATCCTGTGGTGAATAGAAAAAGCGAGATCCGGGATGACTCCAAACAGGACAAGTCTATACACGTTGAGATCAGGTGCAACAGCGAGCAATCATCGGGCGCACCATGGATGGGTTATCTGTCACGACTGCCTCCATGGTCGGCACAGAATCAGTCTCGACTCGTGTATTGCTGGTCTGCCGACGACTAAATAACGGCCAACGGCACCCGCCTTCAGAACGTTCAAAGATTCGCCCGACAGAGGACCACATGGATATCCTGCTGATCGATGATGACCCACTGTTTCGCCTCAAAACCTCCGCACTGCTGCGGAAACTCGGCCATGAACCCGTGGTCGCAGAAGAGGGTTCTCGCGCCCTGTGGCTCCTGGACGCCCACGAACCCGAGCTGGTCCTGGTAGATCAATTCATGCCCGGAATGTCCGGCACAGATGTCATTATTTCCTTGCGCCAGAACCGCCCCGACATTCCCTGTGTCATGGTCACGTCGAGTGACTCAGCGCAGGATGCGGTCGGTGCGATGCGGGCGGGCGCTTTCGATTACGTCGTCAAACCCCTGAACGAGGACATCCTTCGTCACCTGCTGCAGCGAATCGACGAGTTTGTCCGCCTGCGGCGCAAGAACGAGATACTGCGGAATTCCTCCAGGCGCGAGCAGCGTCTGCAGGACTTCCCGACGCGCTCGCCCCGGTTTCGGCAACTGCTGGAGCAGGCTGACCAGGTTGCCGGCACAGACGCAACCGTCCTGATCACCGGCGAGAACGGGACCGGCAAGGAACTGCTGGCGCGCCACATCCAGAGCCTGAGCCTCCGCGCCGACGAGGCCTTCGTGACCGTCAACTGTTCCGCCCTGTCCGCCGCTTTGCTTGAGAGCGAACTCTTCGGCCACGCCAAAGGAGCGTTCACGGGCGCGGCAACCACCCGTCGCGGCTATCTTGAATCGAGTGACGGCGGCACCCTGTTTCTCGACGAGGTCGGAGAACTGGCGCAGGAAGTGCAGGTCAAGCTGCTGCGGTTCCTCCAGCAGCGCGAGTTCAACCGCGTCGGGGAGACGACCCTGCGCCATGCCGATATCCGCCTGCTGGCGGCGACCAACCAGGATCTCCAACGGCTACTGAAGAGTGGCGCCCTGCGCGAAGACTTCTACTTCCGACTCAACGTGTTCCGGTTGGACCTGCCCCCACTGCGTGAACGGCGCGAAGACATCGCAAACATCTTCGCCGCGATGTTAGAGAAGGAATCGCAACGCCTGGGACGGCAGGCGCCCGGAATCACTGGCGATGTTGAATTCTGCCTGACTCGTTATGCCTGGCCCGGCAATTTGCGCGAGTTACACAACATCGCCGAGCGCATGGCCATCCTGTGTAATGAGGACCTCCTGCAGGTAGAACTGCTGCCCGCGGAACTGCGGGACTCGGCGGGTCTCACAATCGATGCTGCGCCTCCTGATGGTGGCATGCCGGACGATTTCCGCGAGGCCAGGCGTAGGTTCGAGATAGAGTTTCTGCAATTGCAGTTGCGCCGACACGATGGCAACATGGCCGCCATGGCCCGCACCATCGGCATGCATCCGGTATCCCTCCGTCAGAAAATGA
>CALFPI010000279.1 GCA_937919035.1 uncultured Gemmatimonadaceae bacterium | reverse complement strand
CAGATCAGCCAGTACGCCGGGCCGCGTTTGTTGCTCCCTGGCGGCAAGTTTCAGCGATTCCGGTAGGCTGGCCAGATCTACGTAGCGGACAAACTGGTTCAGCAGGTGGTAGGCCAGGGCCCGCTCTTCCGTGTCGCCCGTCATGATTTCGGCCAGCGCTTCGACGCGCACATGTAGTGGAGAAGTTCCGGGCTGTGGTCGAAGGACTCTGATGCGCAACAAAGGTTGCACGATGGCTCGCACACCCCCATTCGGCAGCCGCATCGCCTGGCGTACGATGCCACTTGTGCCACCAAGAGGCCAGCAGGGCTCTGCAGGAATCGTCCCGGCTGCATCGGTGGGAACCAGAGCCACAAGCAACGGTCGCGTCGAGCCCTGTTCCTGCAACCATTGAGAAGCCTCCTGGCTCAGGTCAACCTGCTGTGCTGTACCGGGAAGAGGAACAGCCCCGGTGACGGGAACCAGGAGAAGTTCGTCAGGTGTTTTCTTGGTGATGTCGAGCGACTCGCTCATGGTGTCTCGGTCGTTTTTGGGGTGGTAATTACGACTTACGGGTCGTGCCTTATTTGCGCCTACCCAGCATTTGCAAAAGCCGTGCCTGCCTCGACTCACAGGGAAAGTGACACTATCGATCATAAGTGGACTGTCATTCTGACAGGCGTCACAGCAGCCCGCCCTGCCAGATCAGACCGAGTGACATCGGCAGGGCCCGCACCGTGCTCAGTGTGCTTTTGCTTGACACTTCCAACCGAGAGAATATCTTAAGTGTAATGCTGTCCGGATATTTACGCCGGATTTCGCAAACGTATTCGCCTTTCTGCCGGCTCCATCGAACGCCTCACGCTTTGAGCGTCGGGTGCGCTTTGCCCGCAGCCGGTGCGATGTATTCCACCCAGTCAATACGACGGCGCCAGACTATGGCTATTTTCGATTCTCTCTTCGGCAGGAAGAAGAAGGGTCCCTCGTTTGATCCCCAGGTGGAGATCTCTCAGTTGGCACAGATGAGTCCGCCATCTACGCTCGTCTACATGCCCAATCCGTCTAGTGCTGACGACGAACCAGATGATCTTGGTAAGTCCTTCTTCCTGCGGCGGGACAAAAAAATCTACAGCGAGGGGTCGAATATCTATATCACCTCGCCGGACAATCTGAAGACGTCCAGCACGGACAATGCGCTGAACAACAAGATCATAAAGCTTCAATTCTTCAGCAGACGTGTGCCGCACAATCTGGAATGCCGCGTTGTTGGACGCTTTCGGCTACTGCCTGAGATTGTCGAGACGCTCGACTTCAATGCCAAGTCAGCCTACAAGCTGGTGCCGGTCAGCAAGATCTCGAAGAAGGAAAAGCGTCAGTACTACCGCTACGCCGTACAGAACTACGGTGACAGCCGTGTTCCTCTGACAACGCACATCACCTTCGACACCTTCCTCAAGTCCACGAATCACGAGTTCAATTCCGAGGGTGCCCCACCGACACTTCTGAACGACCTGCAGCCTGCTCCCTACGGAGACCTTCCGCGACATCGGCCGTTCACGACACGGGACAGCATCAACGAGTTCCGCGACATCATGCTCAAGAAGCAACCTCACGACCGTTTCGTGTCGGTCACAAAGATCGTTCGCGACGCCTCATCGAGTATGGTCAAGAAACCAGATGAAGAGTTGCTCCTTGGAGATATACACATCCTTGGACTTGAGATGGAATCGTTGCGTGACGTCCTCTACCTGAAGAAGTCGACGAAATCGGGCATCAAGAAGGGTGAGGACAATCCTTTCAACCTGCACCCTGGTGAAAAGATCCTCGCGCGCTTCTCGCACGAGGGTACGTATTACGAAATGTTATCGGAGGTCATGGAGGCGCGGACCCAGAACGAAGTCGTTCGTCCCCTTGAGTATGCCCGCAAGGAGAATGGCCTGTCGATTCCGTTGATCGACTACAGCATCGGTGGTATCCTTGTGGAATCGAGTCCGGCCTTTCTGAAACTCGCCCTCGGGGACAAGTGTCCGGCCAACGTCGAAGATGAAGCTGACTTCGAAGGAGATTACTGGAAACGGGCCTTCGAGGAACTCAAGATACCGATGTTGCATCTGACATTCTATCCGAAGATGAACTTCGCCGATACGGTGAAGAAGTTCCAGCCGGAACTTCCCTCCAAGTTCTCTATAGTCGGCCAGGTGATGCACAGCCACGTTGCCCGTCAAGGGGAGCGGCGCATCCTGCAACATGGAATTCAGTGGGCCTATGATGCTCAAGGAATCCCCATGCAGGAAGGCGAGTTGGTCAATTGGCGCTACACCCGCTTCATGAAAGACAACGTCCATCTGCGGAACTGCCACACGCATCTGAGTCAGCTCATAGGCCACTTGGAGAACCGTGCCCGTGATATGCAGCGCGTCACACGCGTGCGGCGCCCGGAGGGCGAATCGGGAGGCTGACGGGAGCATTTCTAAAAAAGAAAGCCCCGATCCCTGTGACAGGGACCCCCAGTGTTAGGGTAGTTGACGCATTGACCGTTGTAATTCTTGAGAGCGATG
>CALFPI010000278.1 GCA_937919035.1 uncultured Gemmatimonadaceae bacterium | reverse complement strand
GTGTCTGAGGGTGCATGAATGATCTGCACACCCGCGTCGCGCGCCGCATGCACGGCGGCGTTCATCTTCGGCAGCAGCGGCTCCAGCCGTTCGCGAGCGCCGCGGCACCAGTGGCTGTCCCACACGTCACACAGCAGCAGGCCAGTCCTTTCGGCGGACTGCTCCACCCTGTCCTCGACAACACGCCACAGGCGGTGGCCACCGGCGTCGGTCGTCAGGATCTGCCTGCGCAGGTTCAGTCTCAGCGTCGCCACGTCGGATCCCCCTACCAATCGACGACCGACCCATCATCGGGATCGAACCGCGCCGTGTAGGCATGCGGCTCGCCAACCAGTGCCATGAGCTTGTCTTCGTCAATCGTGATCCCGAGACCGGGCTCCGTTGGCAGCGGGCGGTAGCCATCACAGACCGGTGGCAAGGGTTTGGCGAGCAGTTCCGCGTATTCGTTGTCGCCGCGTTCCTGAATGAGAAAATTGGGGATCGCCGCAGCGATCTGCAGGCTGGCAGCAAGGGAGCAGGGGCCCTGGGGATTGTGCGG
Source organism: uncultured Gemmatimonadaceae bacterium (assembly GCA_937919035.1). GTDB lineage: Bacteria > Latescibacterota > UBA2968 > UBA8231 > UBA8231 > UBA8231. The sequence goes on along the minus strand of CALFPI010000278.1, from coordinate 4,744 downwards.
CGCCAGTGGTGTGTAGTAGGCCTCAGCCATGCCGGCGATGATCTTCAACTCCGTTATGCCGCCGGCATAACAGATGTCGGGTTGGAGGATCGTGGCGGCGCGCTTCTCGAGGATTTCCCGGAATCCCCACTTGGTGAAAATGCGCTCGCCCGTGGCCAGAGGGATGTGCGTCTTCTGCGCCAGTTCCGCCATGACGTCGACGTTGAGCGCCTGCACGACCTCTTCGTAGAACCAGGGGTGATAGGGCTCCAGCGCCTTCATCAACAGGATCGCGGTGGACGGCTGTACGGCACCGTGAAAGTCGACGGCAATGTCGACGCCGGACCCGTGTTTGTCGCGCAGCGCTTTGAAACGTTCGGTGACCTCGTCGACGAACTTCTGTCCTTCGATGTACTTGAAGGCCTGACGGGCCGCCTGTGGACCTACTTTGATGGCATTGACGCCGGTCTTGTCACTGACCTCGCCATAGACGCGGATGCGCTCACGAGTGGGACCTCCCAGTAGCTTGTACACGGGCACGCCGTAACACTTGCCGGCAATGTCCCAGAGTGCCATATCGATGCCGGAAAGAATTGCAGTCTTGATCGGCCCGCCCCGATAGAATGCGCCGCGGTGGATGGCCTGCCAGTGATGGGTGATCGGCCGCGGGTCTTTGCCTACGAGGTAGCGGGCGACCTCCATGGCGCCGGCGGCGCAGGCTCTGGCGTCATCTTTGAGCATTTCGCCCCAGCCGGTAATCCCTGCGTCCGTCGAGATCTTGACGAAGACCCACGAGTTTGTCAGGACAAAGGTGTCGATCGCCGTGATCCTGATCTCTTCGTTGGCGCCGATGACGGCGTGTTCCGTATTGTGCATGTCGGGATTCCTGTCTGTAGGACTACGGGTCAGGGGCATTGGCAGCGGCGCTGGTATTGAAAAAAGAACGTCTACTGGAAGGTGCCGGAGACGTCCATTGTGCGGTCGGCGCCACCCTTGATCTTTGAGTTCTTCACCCGCTTCTGCAGTTCTTCGTAGTACAGGTCGCCGTCGACGGGGATATCAATCCAGCTGTCCGTCCACGTGGACAGCAGCATGGCGTTGAACAGCTCCACGGCGTTGATCCCTTCCACACCCGGCGCCATCAACTCCGTCCTGCCACCATCACGTATCGACTGCACCCAGTTGGTCGTGATCGTCTGGTGGCCACCGTCGCCACGCGCCGGGGGCACATCACAGGTCCAAACCCCCGGACTGCCGAAACCATTGGGCCACTCCTTGAGGAACTTGCTCGCCGATTCCTCGGTGCGATGAAAGGTGATCTTGCCACCCTCGGCGACGATCTTGCCACGGTCACCGGTGATCTCCAGGCGATTGGTCCCCGGCGCGTCGCCCGTGGTGGTGACGAACACACCCGTCGCCCCATTGGGATACTCGACAAAGGCCGTGACGTCATCCTCTACCTCGATGTTGTGATGTTTGCCGAAGTAGCAGAAGGAGCGCATGCGGGACGGCATGCCGCAGATCCACTGCCACAGATCGAGGTTGTGCGGGCACTGATTGGCCAATACGCCTCCACCCTCACCGGCCCACGTCGCCCGCCAGCCGCCCGAGTCGTAGTAGCTCTGCGCACGGAACCACGAGGTGATGATGTAGTTGGTACGCTGGATCTCGCCCAGTTCGCCGGAGACCACGAGTTCCTTCAGCTTCCGCGTCAATCCCAGGGCGCGCTGGTTCAACATGAGGCTGAATACCGTACCCGACTTCTTGGCGGCGGCGTTCATTTCCTTCACCTGTCTGGTGTATACGCCGGCGGGTTTCTCCGACATCACGTGCAGACCCGCCTCAAAGGCGGCGATGGCGATGGGCGGATGGAAGTAGTGCGGTGTGGCAATGATGACAGCATCAACCTCCCCCGAAGCAATCATCTCTTCGGGCGTGCTGAAGCGGATCACGCCGTCGCCGAGACCCGTCTGCGCCCAGGCCAGACGCTCCGGTTCAACGTCGGCGACGGCGGCCAGTCGGGCACCTGCTACGCCGCTTCCTTTGGTCAGATAGCCACAGTGATTCGATCCCATGCCACCGATGCCGGCGACGCCGATCCGTACTTCATCCATGCCTGTATCCCCCGTCCATGTCAGTTGCGAGCATCATGAAAAGTCAAACCGCGCCGCGTCGGTAGCACAACCGACGCCGACCCTGCTCCGCTTCAGGGAACGGAGCGCAACTGCGCCGGCACGCCAACAGGCTCCCCGTCGCGGCAGACGACCGGAAAATGCGGGCCCGCCTGGGACATCGGCGCGCCATCCGCCAGGTCGACGAACTGTTTCATGAGATGATTGCCGCCGGCGTCGAAACGGGCTGCACCGGTCATATAGTGGATGGCGATGGCTCGACGGGGGCGATTCGATGTATTGAAGGGTGATCCATGCCAGGTCAGCGAATGATGAAAGGAGATCTCTCCCCGCCGAACCGGCCAGGGCACAGGCGTCGGCGCGGTACCATCCGGGGGCTCGAAGCCGGCAAGATTGTTGAACTCCGCCAACGTCTGCAAGTGCCCCTGGGTCCGCAGGAATTCGATCTGGTTGCCCCACTTGTGACTGCCGGGGACCATCCACATGCAGCCATTCTCCTCGTCCGCATCATCCATCGGAATCCAGGCTGACACGGGTGTCATAGGTTTGATGATCGGCCATAGCGGCGCGTCCTGGTGCCACGTGGTGGCCCCGCCGGACTCGGCCGGTTTGTACTGAATCTGGTCGTGCCAGACCTGCAGATTGGCCTCGTTGGTGAGTTGACTGATCGTCTTGACGATGTAGGGGTGGTAGATCAGTCGTTCGAAGGCGGGAGATGCCTCCCAGATATTGACGATCTGCCAGACGGGATTGGCGCTTGCCCCGTCGGCGCTGGAGCGCAGGTCGCGATAACTGACAGGTTGCGGCTGTCCGTCGGCGAAACCATCCGGGCCAATGTCGAGGACACCTGCCAGGCCATCAGCGATGCTGTCGACTTCAGCGGTACTGAGGATGGGGCCACTGTTGAGAAAGCCGTCCCTGTCGAAGTCGGCGATCTGTTCCTCTGTCAGCATGGGGCTCCGTTCACTGTTTTGGGCGTGTAGGGTTTGGGAGCAATTGTACATGTCATGCGCAGGCGACTCAAAGGTGGCTCACACACCGCTGGCACGCCGCCAGATGGCAAGCTATCCTACGGCCATGCACGACAACGACTGGACACGACATCTGCTGCCGCTGCCCAAGCACTTTCAGGTGCGTGGCACACATCGGTGCGCCCGCGGATCCATCGACATTTCGCTACGCGATGAGGATGAAGTCCTGGCCGAGGCGGCTCGCCTTCTGCGTGCCACAATCGGTACCCCCACCGGACCAGACGTGGCGTTGACGATCCACCTGATCACCGTTGAGCCCGGTGATGCAGAGGCCGGCAAGCTGACCGGGCTACCCAACGCGACACAGGCATACCACATCACATCCGCGTCTGCTGACACTTTGCGCATCTGCGCCTTGCAGCCAGCGGGCGTCCTCTATGGGGCGCAGACACTGGCCCAGTTGCTGGGCGCCAGCAACGGGCAGGAGGATATCGAGGTGCCACACCTTGAGGTCGTTGATTGGCCCGACCTCGAGGAGCGCGGCCTGTGGAACTTCCCGGATCCTGCCGACTGGATCCCGTGGATGGCCTCCATGAAGCTTAACTATGGCAAGATGGCTGCCACTGTGCATGCACCGGTGGTGCGTGACACACCCGGTTCGGCCGTGATCGATACGGACCTGTATGCTGTGGGTCGACGCCTGGCATTTCGCTACATGCCCTTTATCGTCCACCTGAACTTCCTGCACGACATCGGCCTGTTCCGCGCCTACCCCGAGCTGGCCGGCCAGGGGGATGCCGCCCTCGCGGGCAGATACTTCGCCCACAAGCAGGGCAACCAGCATCGCGCCCCCTGTGCCTCGCAGGCCATGCTGGTATCATTGCTGAGTGACTGGTTGGTCTCCATCGCCGATCAGGGGGCGGACGAGATCAGCTGCTGGTTGAGTGAGAGGCCATGCCAGTGCCAGTGCCAGCAGTGCACCCCTGTGGGCCAGTTCCTGCTCGAGTCACGGGCCTTTGTCGCCGCCTGGCGGCGAGCCCAGGGCAAGCACGCGAACTTGTCGATCCGCATCTTCTCCTCTACGACAACGCCCGAGCAGGACGACCGCATCCTTGCCGAGTTGCCGCCGGAAGTAAAATTCGAGCGCGCCTGCGCCACCACCATGGATCGCGTCCGCAGTCAGCCCCGCGATCGTTTCAGCAATCCGCTCATCGACGCTGCCGCTGCCTCCGGGCGCTGGGTCGCCAGCTACGACGTTCCCATCGGCGCCTTCGGCAACGTCGATACCCCCGAATTCAAACTGCCTCAGTACTCTGCCCAGCGCATCCGCGACTTCGTCACACAGCTGCAAGGCCGAGGGTATGCCGGTGCCTACGGCATGCTCGCCTGGGGCACGATGGCGCGTGAAGTCTGCGGCTTTGCCATCTGTGCCCTCGCCGAGTTCTCCTGGAACTCCAGGGGGCGCAGCATCGGAGATTTCGCCACCGCCTGGGCCACCCGTGAGGGCCTGCTGAACTCATCCGCCATCGGCACGTGGGCGGAGCTTCTCGGGGAGGTCGAGTTCGATCTCTACGACTCTGGCTTCCCCATCTGTTATTCCTGGGGACTTGCGGCACAACACGTCGAAGAGCGACGCGCGCCTCGTCTCGGCGAGGGCATGTT
>CALFPI010000277.1 GCA_937919035.1 uncultured Gemmatimonadaceae bacterium | reverse complement strand
AAGTGGCTGCTCAGTAACGGGAATGGCTGTAGCGGGGATCCACGCGCCCACTACCTGGTGGCGGGATCTTTCCAGGCGATAACGCTGATTTCAACCTTGAAGTCAAAGACCAGTTCGGCACCACCGATGCAGGCCCGCGCCGGGAACACCCTGTCCCCGAAGTACGAGGCGTAGGCGGCATTCATCTCGTGGTAATCCTCGATATCGTTCAGATAGACGGTGGCGCTCACTACATCCTTCAGGCTGTAGCCATTGGCCTTCAGCACACGACTGACGTTGTCCATCACCTGCCGGGTCTCGGCGTCCACTGAACTCTTCACGTCCTTGCCGTCCTGCGTGCGGGCTACCTGCCCGCTGACATAGAGCGTATTGCCCGCCTGGCGCGCCGCGCTGAAGGGCAGCGTCTTGAGCGGGACGGCCGTCTGCGCCGCAGCGGGCAGGGCGACCAGGGCGAGGATGGCGACGGGAATCAAGGCGGAACAACGCATGGCTCGGCTCCTTTGAGCTAAGAACATTGGCTGCAGAAACTTCGGTATCACAGCAGGCAAACAAAGGGCCGAGAGTGAGCCGCCACAACCGGGCCCAGCCTCTGGCGGTTGCCCGGCTGGGGAACTGTGGATAGACTGAAACGCAGAAAGGGGCACTCACCATGGAACGACGTGCGTTTGTAAAGAGATTGGCCGCAGTGACGGCAGCAGTGCAACTGCTACCGGAGCTTGCTGAGGGGGTCGGTGGCCAGCTGCAGGCACTGCGAACCGACATCGACGCCACCACGGGCGAGACCGACCTGTGGCGACGTGTGCGCAAGGAGTTCCAGCTCAATCCAGGGCTTGTCCACTTCAACACCGGCAGTGTCGGTGCCTCACCGCGCGTCGTTTCTGATGCCGTTGCCAGCCATATCAATCAGTTGGAGGGCGATCCGAATCACAACGTCTGGGGCCCCATCGGCGCCAAAGCCGAAGAGGTGCGCAGCCGCGCCGCCGAGTTTGTCGGCGCCGATGTCAGCGAAATGGTCATCACGCGTAACACGACGGAAGGCATGAATCAGATCGCCTCCGGCATCGATCTGGAACCTGGCGACGAGGTGCTGACAACGAGCCATGAGCACGGCGGCGGCGTTTGCTGCTGGGAGTATCTGCAGAAACACCGCGGCGTACGTGTCAACTACATGAAGATGCCGAATCCGGTACGGGACAAAGCCGAGTTTCTCCGCGTCTTTGAGCAGCACCTGACTCCACGGACCCGTGTCGTCAGCCTGATGCACATCGATACGATCACGGGGATGGTCTATCCCCTGGCGGACGTAGCCAAGATCACCAGACCCCGGGGCATCCTGCTGGTCTGTGATGGGGCCCACGCGCCGGGCATGCTGAACGTGAACCTGAAAGAACTCGGTGTTGATGCCTTCGCCTCCAGCAGCCACAAGTGGATGCTGGCGCCCAAAGGTAGCGGCCTGCTCTATATCCGCCGCGAGGTGCAGGACCGCATCCACCCGATCTCGCTGTATTCAGGGTACTCCGTCTATTCCGCCGCCATGGGTACCCGCAACGTCGCTCACATCATCGGCCACGGCGTGGCCATGGATTTTCACAACACCCTCGGCCGTGATCGCGTCGAGGCCCGCTGCCGTCAGCTCAGCAATCGCCTGCGCGGCCACCTGCTGCAGATCCCACGTCTGCAGTTGCTGACACCGACACAGCCGGAGCTGTCGGGTGGCCTGGTGACTTTTTCCGTGGATGGCATGCCGCATGGGGAGATTACCAGGCAGCTCTTCGACGACCACAACATCATCGTCAAGACCGCCCAGGGCACCTATGCCTTCGCCACCGATCCCGAGCAGAAAGCGAAAGCTGAAAGCTACAATTGCCTGCGCTTCTCGACGCACATCTTCAACAATGAGCACGAGGTCGATCGCCTCGCAACACACATAGAAGACATTCTGGCTTAGGTGAATGGGTGAGGGCGGCGGCAGGTCGCCCTCACGCGTAGCAGACATGCGGTTCAATGGATTCAGGCTACCAGGACATTCTCCCCTATATCCGCCCCAGGGCGGGCGATCTCGGCTGGTTGGGCCTGCTGATGGCAAGCCTGATCATAGCCCTGCTCGCGGGTGCTCTGTTGACCTATCTGACTACGGGGTGGCGACGCCGCAGGCGGACCCGACTGGCGTTCTTCGCCGCCGCCGCCGAGCGCCGCCTGTCAATTCCACAGACAACCATGCTGTACGATCTGAGCCGGCGACACCGCATGCACGATCCGCTGCTGTTGCTCACATCGCTGAAGATCTTTGACGACCACGCAGGGCGCCTCGCCGCCGGTGGTGGCGATCGGACGCGACTCAACGCGCTTGGTGCCGTCCGCAGACGCCTTGGTTTCGACACGCCCGCCGTGGAACAGCGCTTCTACACAACTCGGACCCTGGCCCCCGGGCAGAAGCTGATGGTCTGGCCCAATGGTCTTCCGCGCGGTTTCATCCAGTGTGTCGTTGTCGGCCGCGACGAGCGCGCCATCACTGCAGTGCCCCTGCGACGCGACGACGACGAACTATTGTCGCAGCTGCAGGCAGGGGAGAAGATCAAAGTGCGGTTCTGGCGGGATGGTGACACCGAATATCGCTTTCGTACCGACATTCTTGAATTTCAGCCACATACCACATCCGTTCGCATCCGCCATGCCGAGGAGTTGGAGCGCGTCCAGCAGCGGGATTTCTACCGCATTCATGTCGATATGCACGTCCGTCTGTACGCGCTGCCGCTGGGCATCGAAGAGATCGATCCGGAACGGGTGGCATCCGTAGCCACCGACGTGCTGGAGGCTGATCTGATGGATCTCAGTGGCGGTGGCCTGAGTCTCTTTCTGCCGGGCCCTGCACCGCGTAATGCCGAGATCGTTATCGACCCTGTATATGAGGGCGTCTTCCCTCTTGCTGCGGCCCATCTGCTGATCGTCGATCAGCAGCGGCAGGGCAATGGCTGGCACGTACGGCTGCAGTTCACCGAATTGCCGGCAGCTGTACGCGACGATCTGGTAGCCGCCATCTTCGACTACGAACTTTCTGCGGCCCGTTAAGCGCCCAGGATGGCCTCGGCACTGTCCTGCGGGATATACCCGAGGACCTGGCGAGCGTGATCGATGTCGACCCAGCGCCATTTGTTGTCGGATACACCGTAGAAGACGCCGAACCTGAGGTCTGCTGGCGCCTCGATGGCCCGCTCCGTCAGCTGCACCACATCCCTCTGACTGCACCACACGGCGCCAGATTCTGCGCGGTGTGGGTGGTCCTCGGCATTGACCCAACCGATACGAAGACACAGACAGGACAGGCCCTTTGTGTCGGCAAAGGAACGCGCCAGCGCCTCACCCCAGACCTTTGTCGCCGGATAGAGCCCGGTGGGCCGCGGGGGCCAGTCGTGTCGAACGATTGGAATGTCCTCGGGCTGCAGCCCGTCGAAGCGCCCCTCTGCCAGAGCCTTGTACGGTTCATCGGCCTGATAGCCCCAGGAAACCATGATCGAACTGGCATAGACGACGCGACGGGCGCCGGCTCGAAGAGCCGCCTCGAAGGCGTTGTGGGCCCCCATGACGTTGCTCTGCAGCAGGCTTTCCCATGGCGCATCGGGTCGCGGATCGGCCGCCATGTGCACAATCGTATCCATCCCGGCGAAAGCCGCCTCGACGTCGGACAGATTGGCCATATCGACAACGAAGAGATGGTCATCTG
>CALFPI010000276.1 GCA_937919035.1 uncultured Gemmatimonadaceae bacterium | reverse complement strand
ACCTCGTGCCCGGGACCCGGGTGCAGGTGCTTTTCACCGGGCCTATCATGGAGTCTTATCCGGTGCAGGTAGCGGCGCTGCACGTGGTGATTCTCCAGTAGCGGCGCAGACCCGCGCTTCAGGACAAGGCCCCCACCGCCACGCGGTGGGGGCCTTTTTGGCTAACTACGGTGAGAATACCACATATCCCCACATCTCGGGGTTCTGGGTCACCGACGAGGAAACAAGGAAACAAGGAAGCTGGGACGGCTGTGGCGGGGGGATGGCGTGATCAGGGATCAGCGTGTCTGGCGGAACTGACGTGCGGTTGGAAGTGCAGATGACAGTCCACCGGGATCCAAGCCTACCCGTACTTGTACGGATATTCCCAGGAAGTGTGTTTCAGCGTTTATTGGGCCCTTGCTCGGGAGCGTGATCCGCCAGCCGCACGCCTTGGTGACGCCTTCGCTGCCGTCCTGCGACACCGATCAGCCGACAAAAAACACAGGAGCAGGCACGTGGCGGGTACGACATCTCCTCTCGCACACTTCGACCGACAAGCCGTGGGGAATTCGTCGACTTCGAGATGTAGCGCAAGAGCCGCCCAGGGAACGGAATCGAGGGGCTGATCATGGCAGCCGACCGGCATCGACATCCGGCGGATTCTTCCGCATCCTCCACCGGTAACGAGTCGCCTCCGGAGTGAGCTCATCATGATCATCAGCGCGCCAAACGTCGTGCCGTCGAGGCTACTCCTGTGGGCAGCTGGCGTGTTCGGGGTCGGATTCTTGTTGCTCCACGCCCCGGAAGCTCAATTCTCGGGATCTTGGGACTACATCCTGACGCACGACGACGACTATGGGTATCTGTCGATCGCTCAAGGCTACACCCAGGATCCGCGCAGTGATGCCAATCCCTTCTACCATGAAGAGCGGGGGCGGACGAACTCCTCTCTTGACTACGCGGCGGTCGCCGTGGTCGGCTTGCTGGCATCTGCGCTCGACGTACCGGTTCCGTGGCTCATGCCGGCGTGGAAGATTCTCACCCCCCTGCTGCTGTGGTACACCCTGACCTCATGCCTGGTACGATTCTGGCAGATAGAGGTATACCAGGCCGCAACACTGAGCATGCTCCTGCTCGTTTCGACGACACTATTCCACGGCAGCAACCAGTTCGCTCTCCTGCGCTTCCCTCATCCGGGAGACGGGATGTGGCTGGCATTCATATGGGTAAGCCTGGTGCTGCGGGTCGACGCCGTCGGCCGATGTTATCCGCTGGTCATCACCCTGATCGCCTGCGCCACCCTCATCGTCGCGCCGTACTACGTCATTCTCGGAGGATGGCTGCTGCTGTTCATGACGGCGTGGTCCCGCGTGGTCGGCCCACGCGACAATGCGCGTCGACACCTCACGCCGCTGCTCATCGTGGGAGCGCTCTGTCTGGGTCGCCTGCTGCAGGTCATCATGCAGGTCGACTCGAGTCGGTACCTGCAGCACGCCCTCAACCTCGAAATCGAGCCGTCAGGGGTATTCGATGTCGGCTCACTTGTCCTTGTCGGGATGGTCCTGATGGCGGTGGGGAGCGCGGCGCAATGGCGTCGACTGAACCTGACGACGATGGACGCCGCCCTGCTATGCATACTCTCGCTTGAGCCCCTCACTGCGAACGCTCAATTCGCCTTGGGCAATGACCACCAGATCTCTCTGCATCGGTACTACCATCTCATCTTTGAGTTTGCCTGCATCATCGGGTGGCTCGCCGAAAAGCTTCCCGCAGTGCTATTGCGGCTCCGTGGGACTCGCTGGGACTGGCTGCTGCCAGCAGGTATTGCCGCAGCGGGGACCTTGGTGCTGGTGCATCCCGATCTGAACTGGTTCCGCTACCTGCCCAGGACCGATCCCACGCACTTCATGACCGACAATGACACGCTGATACTGGGCGTGCTACCGGTTCTGATCCTGCTCGTCTGGCTTCCTCTTCGCCACCGGGCAGTCGCTGGTTGGTTTCGCGTGCCATTCCGAGCCTTGGCAGGTGCTTCCGGGGAGCGTCCTGCTCACGGCGCCATTGCAGTGGACACACGTCGACTACTCCATTTTCTATGCCCCGGTGAAGTCATACACGAACGTCATGGGTAGTCGACTGTCAAACGAGCCAGAGGACAGGGACTTTCGCCAGGCTTCCTATGCCCTGCTCCTGGACGGCCGCTTGCCGACAAGCAGCTATCGAAACCTGAAGGGAGTGCGCGCCCTGACCGGGCATCTCAGGCTTGATTTCATTCTCGTCGAACGGGATGGGCAGTTCTATGACCTTGTCATCCGGCAACTGGGTGACCTTGTCCACTTGGTCTATTCTGACGAGCTCTGTTTACTGCTGATGGTAGAGCACGACTAAGCCTGCTTGGTAGTGCCCGGGGCCGATCCGTCACCTACCTGTTTGTAGCGTATAGACTTATTGTGTCAGAAAAATCAACGAAGCCCCACATTTCGGGGATGTGCATGTTGATGGCGCCCTGCGGTGACCACACCCAGTTGTCGCAGGGGATGCCCTCCCGCCGCAGATAGCCCGAAGTTCCAGATTGGTTTGCGCAGCAATTCGTGTGTGTCATTGAAGTTA
>CALFPI010000275.1 GCA_937919035.1 uncultured Gemmatimonadaceae bacterium | reverse complement strand
GGGACGTGTTACCCCACGGTACACCCGAACAGGTGGCGGCACACGTACGGGAGCAGGTGGACATCATGCGCCCGCAGGGGGGCTTCGTCTTTCAGCAGGTGCACAACATCATGGCTGATGTGCCACCAGAAAACGTTGTCGCCATGTTTGCTGCCGTGAACGACTGAAGCGGCCAGGTCGAACCAGAACGCCGAAGCAGAAAACCCGTCAGAAAACCCGAGCCATGCCGTCCACGGCTGCCGCCCGAGCCAGGTCGAGGGTACGCACAACGGTGATGACCTCAGCGCCCGGCGCCGGCAGCGGTCCCTCGCCCTGCAGTCCGGCAACGAACTGTCGCATCTGCTCGGCGAAGGAATCAGCGAAAGCGTGGGGCGGCATATCGGTCTCGACAATTTCACCGTCGACTCGCACGCGATTGTCCTTCACACTCAGGGTGCCTTCCGTGCCCACCAGGATGGTCTCGGTGCGCGTCCGGCGCGAGCATACGGAGAACTGCAAGGTCGCCAGACTGGCGTCAGCAAAGTCGAGGCAGAGGACGCCGTCGCTGTCGCCCCCGGAGGCGTCACTGTTGGTCCGCAGCGAGGACCAGACCCGGGCCGGTTGGACCGGGGCCGCGGCACCTGCCGACATCAACCAGAACATGGCGTCAATGTCGTGACTGCCGAACAGGGGCAGGTAGAGGCCGCCGCACTCCGCTTCCACCCGCCGCCAGTCGGTGGTCAATCTGTCGATGAAGAAGACGCGCTGGTGCATGACGTGTCGCACTCTGCCGATCGAACCTGCAGCCAGCAGGGCATGGGCCTGGCGCATGCCGGCCATACAGCGGGTGGATTGTCCGACGCAGAGGCTGACACCGGCTGCCTGCGCCACGTCCACCATGCGCTGTGCCTCAGCTTCGTTCAGCGCCATCGGCTTTTCCACCAGCACGTGTTTGCCGGCACCGGCTGCCTGCACGGTGAAGGACTCGTGCAGGTTATGGGGCAGGCAGAGGAACACGGCATCGACGTCGTCAGCCCCCAGGACTTGCTGGTAGTCGGTGGTATGGCGGGCATTACACGAACCGGCTGTGGCGGCGGCACGTCCATCATCAATGTCCTGACACCACGTCACATGGACGCCAGAGACCGTCGCGATGGCCTGCAGGTGGGCACGGGCGATCTGTCCGCAGCCGACCATGGCCAGACGAATAGCAGCTGTCATGTCTGTTACCCCTTTACCGCACCCACGGTGATGCCTTTGGTGATCTGCTCCTGCAGCACGATATAGCAGACCAGCGTTGGCAGCATGACGATGACGAGGCCGGCAAAGAGTGCGCCGAAGTCGACCTCGTAGAATTGCACGAACTGCAGCACGGCAATGCCCAGTGGCAGGGTGCGCAGGTGTGAGGAAGAGAGCAGGACGAGGGCCAGGATGTACTCATTCCAGATGCTGATGAAAGTGAAGATACCCACCGTCGTCAGCCCCGGTTTGGCCAGGGGCAGCATGATGCGCAGGAACAACGTGAAGTGGCCACAGCCGTCCATGATGCCCGCTTCCATGATCGTCGTCGGGATCGTGCGGAAGAAGGCGGTGAGGACAAAGACGGTGAAGGGAATACCGAAGGCGGCATAGACCAGAATGATGCCCAGGTGGGTGTCCAGAAGTCCCAGAGTCTTGACCAGAAAGAACAGTGGCACGAGACCGAGGAAGATGGGAAACATCAGGCCGGCGAGAAAACCGTAGTAGACAAGATTCTGCCCGCGGAAGCGGTACTTGGCCAGTGCGTAACTGGCCATGGCGCCAAGAAAAAGCTGCAGAACCAGCGTCGAGATCGTGACAAAGATCGAGTTCCAGAAGAAATCTCCGATCTGTGCCTCGGTCCAGGCTTCGACGAAGTTGTCGAGTTTCCATTCCACCGGCAGGGCCCAGGCGGAAGCGAAGAGCTCACTCGTCGACTTGAAAGCCGTGTATCCGAGCCAGACCATGGGGAACACGACAATGACGCCGTAAACCATGAAGACGCATTGCGTGAGGACGCGCCGAGCGCCTGCAAAGAGCCGGTCGAGGGGTTTCTCGTCGTGCATCAGTACTCCACCGAATCGCGCCGCTGGATCCACAGGGACAACATGGCCAGAGAAAAAGTGATCAGGAACAGGGTCATGGCGATGGTTGTGGCGTAGCCGAATTTGCCGAGCTCAAAGGCGTTCTCATAGATGTAGGTTGCCAGAGTCTCCGTCGCCCGGTCGGGTCCACCATCGGTCATGATGCGCACGACATCGAAGGTGCCGAAACCGTTGAGCAGCAGGAAGACGCCGGTGACCTTCATCATCTCCGACAACAGCGGTAAGGTGACATGGCGAAAGGATTGCCATTCGCCGGCGCCATCGATTTTGCAGGCGTCGTAGTAGTCCTCAGGTATGCCTTCGATGGCGGAGACGTAGAGGACCATGTAGAAACCCACGGCGGCCCAGACCTTGACGGCGACGATGGCGGCCCGCGCCCAGCCCGGTTCTCCCAGCCAGGATGGCAGGTCTGTGAAGCCGAAGAGGCGCAGGAAGTTGGACAGAATACCGAACTCGGGATTCAGCGCAAACCACCACAGGACGGCGATGGCAACCTGAGAGATGAGGTTCGGAAAGAAGAAGGTGATGCGGAAGAGACGCGCCCCGGCAACAAGCTTGCGGGTGACGGCAACGGCAAAGTACAGCGCCATACACGGCACGATGATCCCCGTCAGCACGGTGAAGAACACCGTGTTGTACAGGGATTTCCAGAAGAACGGATCACCGATCATCTTGGCGAAATTGCCGAGACCGGTGTACTCCATGTTCAGTGTCACACCCCGCCATTTAACGAAGCTGACACCGAAGGCCAGCGCATAGGGCACGACGAGAAACGTGACGTAGAAAAGGAACGCCGGCAGCACAAAAAGCAGGGCGACGCGGCCGTTGTTCTGCAGGCTCATCGATGCACCATCACAGGGCGGCGACGCCGTCGCCCCGCGGACTGCGGCTGAAGCGGATCGTGTCGGGGTCGTTGCGCAGGCGTTCGGCCATGGCCTCCATGCGTTCGGCGAATCTCTCCGGTGTGATGTCGTCGTTCAACAGGGCCCCCAGAGCGTTGCGGAATTCGTTCTCCAGTTCCAGATACCAGCCGGAAAACTGAAAGGCGAAGGTCTCGCCACCGGCGGCGGCGATTCGGTCGAGAGCACTCTGCGTCGCCGGGGGAACTTTGACACCTTCGGTGCTGCCCTTGATCGGCTGCACGGAGCCCACGGTGCTGAGGAAGTTGGCGGCCATCTTTCTGGACAGGAGAATTCGGAGGTATTCCATGCCCGCCAGCGGATTGGCCGCTTCCACGGGGACCCAGAACGCCGGTCCCGCCGAGGCCTCCATGGCGCCGATGCCGCCCTTGCCGTCGCGAAAGCCCGGCACAGACATGAGGCGCATTTGGAAGTCCTCGGGCAGGGCGTTCTTCATTTCCGAGGCCAGCCAGGTGCCACAGGGAATCATGGCAGCCTTGCCCTGGATCCAGATCATCTGCGCCTCAGTGTGCGAGAACGACGAGGTGCCCGGCAAGACGTAGTCGCGCTCGTAGAGCTGGCGACTGAGCCGACCCGCTGCAAGGATTTCCGGGCGGCTCCAGGCGCCGGGGACGAGCGAATCCATATCACACATCAACTGCTCGCCCCCAAGCTTGTAGACGAGGCCGCGCCAGATCATGCCAAAGTACGATGGCGACTTGCCCTGATGTGTCAGGGGCGCCACACCGCCGCCGGTCTGCTTGATCGTCTCGCACAGGGCAAGGAACTCATCCCACGTCTCCGGTTC
>CALFPI010000274.1 GCA_937919035.1 uncultured Gemmatimonadaceae bacterium | reverse complement strand
ATCTGGGGTCGCACGCGGATCACGGGATGAGAGCCGCCGATGAACAATCCCTGGCGGGTGTAGTAGTAGCTGGAACCGATCTCAACGAAGAGCTCGTGGTCGATCCCGCTACTGCCGGTCTGCAAATCCGTACACAGGCCCGACACAGCCACCTTGATCCTGCAGCCCCGATGGAATGCTTCTGCCAGTTGCTCGACGGATCCGCTGGTGACACCACCGATCGAATCGTGGGCCAGCACCTGCGTCCAGCGATCACAGACCCAGTAGCGGAACACGTCGAAGTCATAGATGAAATTGTGACTCGGGGCATTGGTGCCGGCGTCGGCACCACTGCCGGTATGATATTTCGTCATACCCATCGGCGCCTCCACGGGCGACGGACCGGGTGTTGAGTCCCTGACGGCACCGTCCATGTGCAGCCGTGCAATCGCCTGGTGGCCATCTTCGTTGTAGAGGAAGTAGGACATGGAAGGGTGTGGGCCGAAGCCTGTGGGCAGTTCGACGGGCTGCCGCAGGCTCATGATACCCGCCGTCCAGCGATTGTCCAGCAGATAGGTGACGGCGAACTCAGCGACTTCGCACACCCGCTCATCCTGAGCCGAAGTCACGTCGATGTGCTCGTTGTGGCGAAACTCCGTGGCGATGCGCAGATCAGCACCCCGAGCGATCGCGGCAGAAAGTTCTTTTGTGGAACCAGCTTCGATGCGGCGCTGCGCATCGAGGCTAAGAGCACAGGTCCAACCGCTAGTGGATGACATAGATCATTTGCTCCCAAGCGCTGTGGTTAGCGGTGCAGACCGCTCCGTGAATGAAGATCCGTGCGTGCCACTTTGGAATGGACCCGATAAAGTCTATATTTGCGCTTCCTGCCTGCCGCCGACGACGACCACGTTGGCCCTCGGCCCCAAACCGCTCCGTCGCACTGAGAGGCGATCCATATGGCATCTTCTGCCACCCCTCCGTCCCGCGGTACCCGGCTCCTCGGTATCACTCGAGCCAGCCTTGCACTCTGCATCCTGTTGGCTGTCGGCTGCAGTTACTTCGGCTACCATCACGTCGTTGGCCCCCTGCAGCCCACGCCGGCACAAGCCGAGGAGATGTCCGTCGAAGAAGGCGGCGCCGTCACCTTCACCCGGGGTCGCCTGGAGATTCAACTGCGTCCGGTGACCAGCGACGAGTTGAACCAGCAGTTTTCCTCGGCTTCAGAAGCAGGAAACGAGTCGACCAATCCCTACACCTTCGGCAACACGACGTTCCAGGATGGTCTGCAGCACGAGCGCTTCACCGTCTTTCATCTGAAGGTGAAGAATTACGCCTATCCCAAGGTGCTTGTGAATTCGACAATGATAGAGATCGTTGCCTCCAACAGTCGGCGTTACTGGAGTCTGGATCTGAGCCAGCTCGATAATTACTACCGGGCCTACTCCGTCGGCTATCGGGGCAATGAATACGATCGGTATCAGAAGAATATGGAAACCCTGCGGCGGACGATGTATCCTGCGGTGCCGATCTTCTCCGGTCAGGAGGCAGAAGGCTACGTAGTGTTCCCCACGCTGCACACCGACGTTCGTGTCATCGATGTTGTCATTCATGAGGCGGCCCTGCGTTTTGACACCCGCGACGAACCCATGGAAACCATCGATCTATCGTACAGTTTTGGTCGCGACGTACGTCGGCAGCTCCCGGGCGGCCCTACCGATCTGTAGACCCCGGGCCTGCTGGGGCCCGGCCACCTGAGGAGTTGTTTGCTTGGCTGAGTCCACCACAGGCCTGTCACAGTTCGATTGTTCCCTGTTGCCGGCAGCGGAACTTGAGTTCGTCATTGTCTCCGATACCCACTACATGATGGACCTGGGTGACGCACCCCTCGAGTTTGAGTCACGCCGCAAGCAGGGGCACCGCGCTGGCCTCGCCTGGGAAGCGATCGGCGCGCTGGATCCAGCCTTCGTCGTACATCTGGGGGATATGGTCCAGGAATTCCCCGGGCGGCCCGCCTACGAGCAGACCATGCAGCAAGCCCTGGCACAGATTGAAGGCGCCGGCCTGTGGGATCGCTGCCACTTCGTCGTTGGCAATCACGACATCGGCGATCGTCCCGATCCGACGATGCCCACCGGTGAAGCAACGCTGGATTCCCACGAGGGCTGGCAGGCGCGCTTCGGCCCATCCTGGTATGCCTGGCAATCACATGGTTTGCATTTCGTCGTGCTCAACTCACAGTTGTTCAACACCGACCTGCCCGCCACACAGACCCAGCGGCTCTGGTTTGAGCAGCAGCTCACCGATCTGGGTGACAGCCCATTCGTGTTGTTCCTGCACATGCCACCCTACCTGCACAATGCCGGCGAACCGTGGCTCGGCCACTACGACAATCTAGGCGAACCGGACCGTGGGTGGCTGCTGTCGCTGATTCGGCGCCACAACGTCATGGCCCTGTTCACCGGTCACGTGCATTTTCAATTCTTCGATCACCTGCAGGTGCACAATGGCCTGTGCCGCTACTTCACATCCCCTTCGACCTCCTTCACACGACCCGGTTTCTCCCATCTGTTCGCGGCGGCGCCACCACCGGAGCAGGGCCGGGACGATGTACCCAAAACAGGGTTCTTTCTCTGCCGTCTCGTCGACGGACGTTTCGACGTGCACCGCATCCGCATGAGCGTACTGGCAGATCCTCACAGCACGATCCTGATCACATCACCGGCCGCCTTTGGGGCGCCCGCTGCCGGTGGTTTTGCTCTGGGTGTGAGTCTGCGCCATCCACTGGCCCTGGAAACGGAGGTGCCCATTGCCTGGCCATCCGTCATCCGGCAACCGGTGCGCAACGACTATCCCCTGTTGGCCTGCATCGAGGCTGGCGTCCAGTGGGTGCGGGTTCCTGTCGCCGATCTGCTCGATCCGGGGCCAGCACGACGATTACAAATCCTGCGCGCCGAGGGGATTGCGGTGCAGGCCGTCGCCCTTGGAGAGGCAGAGGCCCTGGCCCACAGCCGGCACCTGCAGGGCCATGTCGACCGTCTGGAATTGCAGTTGCCAGGGCGACGACTGCCTGATGTTGACGCCCTGCGGCAGTTGGCTGACGGCCCACTGCCGCTGGCATTGTGCCCGGTACTGCCCGGCCAGCCGGTTCCTGGCAAGCAACACAACCGGACCCGGCACGGATATCTGCCGGACGAACTGGCAGCGCTCGGTGAACAGCTGCAGATGGCTGCAGTGACGGCTGCCGCCGTGTGCAGGATTCCTGAGCAGCCCTGGGAGGTGCTGTCGGCGCTGCTGTCGGCGCGGGCGCAATGGCGCGGCCAGATGCTGTTGCTGGCAGAGGCCCCCGGTGTGGATCCCATCACCAACGCCGCGTCTCTGGCCCGGGCTCTGGTGGTCGGCATGGTTTTGGATGCGCCGCTTTTTGCCGAACCTCTGGTCGACATGGACCGTACCATGGATGTCGCCCACGGCCTGCTAGATACACTGTGCAATCCACGGCCGACCTTCGAACTGGCCCGCTGCGCCGTGGCTCTGGCTCAACGGATCGCCGGCGCCGATACCGTCATCACAAGACCGGCAGGCTGCGAGGTAGTAGCCATGGGAACCGACAACTGGTTGCTGATTCCGCAGCAGGATGGCCCTCGCCTCGGCGACGTGCTATCCGAGGATGGCCCACGCCGCGTTTGTCGTCTGACGACGGCATCGGTCTCGACCTTCGACCCGTCCCGCGCCCTGGAGATGGCGGATGGCCCGTTGTGGATCTACCGCATGCAGGCGTGATCTGTCGTTGGGGGCGGTCCCGCCTCGGTCAGCCGCACCAACATCTCAGTCAACGACAAAAAGGATGGGACGATGCTTCACGGTCTTGATATCAGCAGCCGGCAGGTTGTTCTCGATGGTCGCGATTTCGGTAGCAGCGGACCGTACGAGCAACTCTACGGCAGCGCCCGCTTTGGTCTCGATCCAACACATCTGCGCAACGCCGGCATCATCGACCTGACGCACGCCGCTGTGGATGCCAGTGGCCATGTTCCCTGCCGGGCCGACATATGGATTCTCAAACCAGCAGACGCGGCACGTGGCAATGGGGCGCTGTTCTATCATGTCGTCAACCGTGGTCGCAATGGCATGCTCGCCAGTTTTCAACTGGCCTCCGGCAGCAATACGCCCTCGGCGGCTGCCGACTTCGGCGATGGTCTGCTGATGGAGCAAGGCTTCACGATGGCCGCCGTGGGCTGGCAGGAGGATGTGCCGCTTCATGGCGATGAGGAGCGCAATCTTCTCACTCTGGACGTACCCATCCTTGCGGGCGTCACCGGGCCTGTCGCCTGTGAGATCATCGTCGATGCACCCACCCAACTGCACTCTCTGGGCAGCCGCTACCATGACCCGTACGAATGGTGCGAGGCGCATATGGATGCTGCGGTTCTTAGCGTGCGCGACGAACCGTATGCGGCGATGGTGGACATTGCCCGAGACGAATGGGACTTCGATCGACTGACCGATGGCCGGGCGGCGATTCGTTTTCCTGCAGGCTTTGAACCGGGGCGAATCTACAATCTCGTGTATACCGGCCGCGATCCACGCGTGGTCGGCCTCGGCTTTGCCACGACGCGTGATTTCGTCTCCTTTCTCAAGTATGAACAAGCCACAACCGAGGGCCAGCCCAACCCGTTGGCCCGTCACCTGCATCGTGCCCATGCCTTTGGATCGTCGCAGAGCGGGCGGTTCCTGCGCGATCTGTTGCACCAGGGCTTCAACCAGGACGAGGCGGATCGACAGGTCTTTGACGGTCTCTTCGTCAACGTCGGTGGCGGCGGCGGCGGCTCCTTCAACCACCGCTTTGCGCAACCATCACGACATGCCGGCGCCCACACAGATGTATTCTACCCGACGGAGCGCTACCCCTTTCACGATCTGCCCCAGCTAGATTCGGCTGGCGATACAGCCAGCACTGCTGCCGGCCTGCTCGACGTCTGCATCGCCAGCCGGACGATGCCGAAGATCTTCTATACCAATACTTCGACGGAGTACTGGAATCGCAGCGCCTCGTTGATCCATACCACGACCGACGGCCAACAGGACATGGCGCCACACGCTGAGACACGGATCTATCACTTTGCCGGCACACAGCACGGCCCGGGGGGACTGCCGGAAATGCCCTCCGGCGACATGCTGCCGGCGAACCCCGTCGACTTCCACTTCGCCTTCCGCGCCCTGGCCCTGGCTCTGGATGCCTGGGTACGCGACGGTATCGCGCCACCGCCGAATGCCCATTCGAGTCTTGCTGCAGGCACGCTCGTACCTCTGGAGGGGGTGGATTGGCCGCAGCTTCCCGGTCTGTCCTTGCCGACACACCCGCGCCAGCCGCGCCGGCTCGATTGGGGGGACCATTGGCAGGAGGGTCGCATCGACCGCGAGCCACCAGGGCTCGGCGCCGACTACCCCGTGCGTTTTCCCCAGGTGAACGAGGATGGCAACGAGATCGGTGGCATCCACATGCCGGAGGTCGCCGTGCCGCTGGGGACCTTCACCGGATGGCGCTACCGCACCAAAGAGATGGGCGCCAGCTGGGCGCTGGCGGGACTGGCGGGTGTCTGGTTCCCCTTCCCCGCCACAGCGGCTGCCGCTGCGGTCGCCGCGGATCCGCGGCGGCCGCTGGCGGAGCGCTATCGGGACCGTGACGACTACGTGCAACGTTGCGTGGCCGTCGCCGATGCCCTTGTCGCCCGGCGCCTGCTGCTGCAACGGGATGTCGCCCGCGTCGAGGCCCGAGCGGTGGCGATGTACGAGTACGCCACGTCACCTTAGCCTGGCTACCGATACGCAGAGATTGTCAGCCGTCGAAGGGGACGAGACTGGCACCCATGGGACGTGGCCTGGTGGGGCGGATCGGTGGTTGTGTGAAGGGTTGATAGGCGATGTCGAGATGGGGCGTCGCCATCCGCACCTGCCCTTGATGGGCTGAGTCCATCAACGCGGCCATGGCACCTGTCACCAGCAGTGTACGTTCCACCGGAATTTGCGCGCGCCCGGTGACGATCATCTGCTCCACGTTGAGTGCCAGATAGCTGAAGTGGGAGAAGGGCTGGGTGCTCATGCCGTGCATCCCCGTCGCCTGGATCTCGCCAGCCACTCGGGCCGCGTAGCTGCGCCCGCGGATGTAGCCGGTGTAGCTGTCCAGGTGCAGCACAGTAGCCCGCAAGCCATCGGCATATTCCAGCAAGAACGCCACGGGCCGATCCCAGTTGTCCTCCAATGAGCCCTCAGGCTCGTGTGTCTTGGCAACAACCGCGATCGCTGCATCGGCCAACTCGCGTGACCAGCGCCCATCTCTTGCCGCCTGCCACACCGCCTCTCCCTGCAGACACTGCACCGCGTGCAGGCCGGTTTCGCCGCCACGGCGGCGTTCGACCATCGCCTGCAGTGCCTCGGCGGCGTGGTAGCCGTAGGCCTCGATGTGTCCATAGCTGATCACGAGGGCGTCCTCGAGTTCGACGCCGACGTCGTGCTCCAGCCAGGGATCACGCCAGAGCAAGGGATTGGAGGATCCCGCCATGAGGGGGATCCCGAGGGCCCGGGCGCGGTCGTACATCCAGCGCGCGTCCGGCCATTCGGTGGCCAGGTGCTTGTCGCTGAAAACCGGAACCGGATGCCCGGCGGCGGCGATGACGCCGCTGATCTGCTCGAAGAAATGCCGTCGCGGGTAGAGTTGCTGGCCCTTCTCGTTGTCAGCGTAGTCGCCCTGTTCAGCGATGGACAGCACACCGTCGACAGCCAGTCCGGCACCCCCGAGGGTCAGCGCCTCGGGGATGCTGCGACACAGTCGGATCCCGTGCCGCGCAGCCACTTCGCGGCCCACATCGTTGTCGTGAAACTGGTCGATGTAGAGCGATACCACCTGCGTCCGCGGCGGCCGCAACCCCTCGTCCGTCGGGAAGCCCCGGATGAACTTCCCGACGATGACATCGGCGTGGGAGCGCAGATGATAGGTGGAGAGGATGGCAGCGACGCGCGGGGGATCGCCCATGGCAGGTCCAGCCTACAGTACGAGCTGGTCCGGTGGCTCCCAACCACTGGTGCGCGGATCCCAGCGTGTGCCGCATTTGTCACTGATGACGACCCACTCCCCCGGACTGAGATTGCCCTGATGATGGTAATTGAAGCGCTGCAGCCCGGCCGCTTCCGCCGTGTCGAGCAGCATCTTCAGGTCCCGTGACGTCATCGGGTCGCCGTCGTGGGGGAAGCGTCCCGTGTCGAGCCAGGGAACGATGCGGTCGGGATCATCAACGGCAGCCAGGGCCCGTTTGGTCTCCTGCGTGACGACCTGCTGGAAGAACTCCGGACTCAGAGCACTCTCGAAATCGAGCATGTCATCCTCAACACCGGGCAGGATGATGCCGAACATCGCCTGCACAACTTCCAGCGTATCGGCCACCGTGAGACCGGGGTTCCACTCCATCAGCGTCTGCGAGTATCGATAGACGGTACCGATGAAGCCGTCGAAGCCGCGGTGAAAGAAGTAGTGCTTTGGCAGCAGGAAATCCATGAATTCCGCAAGGTCGTTGAAATCGTAGCCACACAGGGGTGCAAAGGCCGCCGATCGTGGGCCGCAGCCCATACGCACGGGACGATCCAGATGGGCCGTCACGCCTTCTCGCATCTGGCGGAAATTGCGCGTCAGCGATTCGGCGCGGAAGGACAACCACGACATGAGATCGGCATCGGCACCCAGCATTCGGTATGCACCCATCAGCCCGCCGCGCGCATTGGCGCGGATGCGCTTGGGGTCCAGGTTGTGGAACAACGCCAGCAGGCGATCCTTGGCGGCGACCATGGCGGCGTAGTCGTAGCCGAGGTCCTTGGCCATGGGCGCCACCGACTCGGGCAGATCGTTGAAAAAGTACGAGCGGTGATTCATGTGGTGCGGCGCCATCTCGTACCCCCATTCGGGGCCATCCATGACCACCCCGTCGGCCATGGGATAGTGTTCGAGGGTGTCGACCATGCGTGCCACACGCGCCGCCAAAGTCTGCGGGTCATGCAGATGGTGTCCCGGTCCGCCCGGGCCGCCGCCGCCATCTGCGTACATGATATAGACCTGCATGCCACGGTCCTTGGTGGCGTTCATGGTCTTTTCCAGCAGGTCCCGTCGTTCCGGCAGCTTGTGCTCCGGCGCGGCAGGCGCCTCCACACCCAGACGCTTGTAGACAGCCGGGTTGGGGTCGTATGTCGGCGCCACGGGCCCCTCGGAGGGCAGGGACTGGGCGTTCTGTGACAGTTTGGCCTGGCCAAAGACAAGGGGTCCGAAGACGACACCGTCGACGCCGCCCTCATGCCAGGCATCGAGGATGCGCTCATGGTCGCCCATCACTCCTTCGAGATCCCGTTGGATATCCATCCATAGCTTCATGCTGTTACCACCTTTCCCGATTGAACATCAGACGAAGGAGCCGCCAATGGGGGCGTTGCCTTCCATGCCAGTGCAGAAATCGATAATGAGCCACATGCCCGCGACACAGATCTGACCCAGAATAAGTCCCAGAAAAAACGGCCGCGTCGAGCGATACAACGTTGGGCCGCCGTACTTCAGTACGATCGACTTGATGCCCCATGAAATCAGCACGCTGAACCAGACATACGTCATGATGTCGAAGGAGCTGATGACGAAGCCCAGCGGATGCAGGGGCCACCAGATCAGGCGGGCACGGGCCAGTACCAACACGCCCTGGATGGCGGCGCCGATGGCGGTGAACATCCAGCCACCCCAGTTGGGCGGAGACGGGTTGAGCAGGAATTGCGACGTAAAGCTGCCGGCGTTGCCGGGCACACCGATGAACCAGAAGCCGTGCAGGTTGACGCCACCATACTTGTACGACATGACCAGCACGCTCCACAGCGAGCCGCCCAAGGCCAGGATGACGGCGATACCGATGGCCCATTTCAACCGGTGTTTGCGGTGACCGATCTCCTCGGCCATGCGCAGGGCATTGGCAAAAGCAGGCATGAAGAAGATGCGGATGTTGGAAGCCCAGACGTAGGTGAGTCCCATGGAGGCAATACCAAGACCGCCAAGAACATCGGTGCCCAGGCCTGAGATGACGAAGTCCGCCGGCATGAGAGGCGCACGGATGACAGCGACCCCCCCTTCCACGACGGCGCGTGTCAGCGTCACAAAGACGACCAGCACGGCAAACAGAAAAATGGGCACGATCCAGAGCGGCATGCCGGACTGCCACAGCCAGATGCTGACAATGGCGATCCCGAAGAACATGCCAAAGACGGCGGTGCGGTACGACAGGACTTCGTCCGAGTCGTCGATACTGTCATCGCGACCAAAAGCCTTGCGGAACACATCCTGCAAATGCTGGCGGCCCATCCACAACCCGGAAAACAACAGCACAGTCATGGCCCCCATCGCCTGATGCGCCAGGAAGGGACCCGTGTTGTTGGCGAAACGACTGAGGCTTTCGGTGCTGGCAATGCCGAGCATGTTGAACATGCCTCGCTGCAGAACCGCCAGCAGGGCGAACAACCACAATCCCAGAGCGATGTCACGACTGAGCAGGTAGGCAAAACCGACAAGCCCGAAGTTCAGCATGACGATGATCTCGGTCGTACCACGGAACAGGGAGTACATCGTGATCAGCGGCCCCTGCCCCCCCCAGGAGGGAATCTCCGGGACCGCCGGGAAGTACGCGTGCAGAGAGTTGTACGAGCCGATCAGGAAGGGCACGGCGAAACCGACCCACATGACCGAATTGCGGAAGAATGGTTTGAGAATTGATTCGGAGTCATCATCGCGGATCATGTCCAGCGGCACCTGGACGAGTGGGTAGAGCAGTTTCTCGCGCTCCATCCATTGACGGCGAAC
Organism: uncultured Gemmatimonadaceae bacterium; assembly: GCA_937919035.1. GTDB lineage: Bacteria > Latescibacterota > UBA2968 > UBA8231 > UBA8231 > UBA8231. The sequence continues at coordinate 12,786 of CALFPI010000274.1, read as the reverse complement.
GATGACCATGGCGCACGCCGAACTCCAGTAGACGGCGAGGATGAATACAACCCAGTAGAATACGGGCTCGACCCAGGCTTCCCAGGGCAGAGGCAAACCCTCCGGCAGACCCTCGTAGAAGTGGCGCACGGCCTCTTCGTCCTGGGGCACCGCCCACCGCGGCAGGAAGGGGTGGAACGTATCGTGCCAGGCGTTTTCTGGTGTTGCGTAGTAAGTGAATCCCGCGATGATCGGCAACAGATATTCAGAAAACCCGATCGTCGGAATGACGGTCGCCATCATGGCCATGATGTAGATCGTGGCCAGTTCGCCGCGTGAGTAACTGCTGCCACGTTTGATGGCAGCCGTCGCCGTATGTACGAGGCCGACGAACAGAAAGAACACGAAGAGTGCCGCAGGCGTGTTGTGATTGTGTGCCAGCAGACCACCCTTGATGATCATGTTTGTGTAGGGCAGCGACACCCCGATCCACAAGGACAACGCCGCACCCCACAACACCGCCCGCAGACTGACACCGCGATCCTGCCCGTGCTCCACCACCCGACCTTCCTCGTTACCTGTCATTTACTTCGAATCACTCCTGAGTCGTGAGCGGCAAAAACGCGCAAGAAGAACTGTGACGACCAGCAACTGCTGTGGAAATACTGCTGCAAAGTACGTACTGTGCTCTCTGAGATGCACCGCAGCCCCACCAAACCGGAGCCATGAAACATCATGACCAACAGCAAGCGCCCGAACATTCTCTTTGTGCAGTCGGACCAACAGCGCCCGGAGTGGGTCGAGATGAACCCCGAGATCCCTGTGCGCACGCCGCGTCTGCGGGAACTGGCCCAGCGCGGGCGCTGGTTGACGAATGCCGTCTGTCCCTCGCCGGTGTGCGGGCCGTCGCGGGCCTGTCTGGTAGCCGGTCAGGAATACGACCACACGCAGGTCTGGGGCAACGAGACCTATCCCCCTGACGATCTGCTCAAGTACCACCCGCGCCTGCGCGATGAAGCCGGCTATCACGTCATGGGTGTGGGCAAACATCACATCGGCAACAACCAGTCCGGCAACCCACCCAGACACCACCGCGGTGTCGACGGGCGCACCGGCATCGAGCCCTGGGGCTTCTCCGATGCGATCTTCAACGGTGGCCTGAACCAGTCTGCCATTCTCATGCGGCGCAACGACATGGTGCCGCAGGACACGTACATGACGTTCCTGCAAGAACGTGGCCTGGCGGAGGAGCACATCGCCGACTATGCGCGGCGCAACAAGGAGGGTGTCTGGACGGCCACCTTTCCAACGACATTGCCCGATGACGCCTACTTCGACACCTGGATTACCGGCAACGCCCTGACCCTGCTCGAGCGGGCGCCGACGGACCGGCCCTGGTATCTCGAAGTCAATCTGCAGAACCCGCACCATCCCTGGGACGTCACCGCGTCGATGCACAAGTGGTACCGCGAACCGGCCGTCGATTTCCCGCCCCCGCTGTACAACACGGAAGAGATCACCCCCGCCACGCATCAGGAAGTGCGACGCAACTGGGCCGCCACCGTCGAGCATCTGGACCAGTCTCTCGGCCGCTTCGTTGACTGGCTCGATCAGCGGGGGGAACTCGACAACACCATCATCGTCTACAGCAGCGATCACGGCGAAATGCTGGGTGACTACAATCAGTGGCAGAAGCTGTCGCCCCTGCAATCGTCCATCGGTGTGCCTCTGATCATCGCCGGCCCGGGCGTCACCCAGCGCCAAGCCGATGCGGCGCCCATGACCACTCTGGACCTGACGGCCAGCTTCCTCGAGTGGGCGGGCCTGACGCCCGGTGCCGAACTCGACAGTCGCTCCCTGGTCAGTTACCTGGGGGGTCACAGCGACCACCATCGTGATCTCGTCTTCTCCGGCCTCAGCGGTTGGCGCATCGTCAGCGATGGCCGTTTCAAGCTCGTCCGTGGGTACGACCCAACCAAGCGCACCGGCGGCGACAACTTCGAGCCGATGCACATGCCGGCGGACGAAACCCGCCGCCTGTGGCGAGAACGGCCGCAACTGCTGTTCGACATGGAGAACAACGAGAAAGACGACGTCTCCGTCGAGTATCCCGAGGTGTTTGGCCGTCTGAGCGCAGCCCTGGATGAGCAGCTGTCGCAGTAGGCCAACGGGCGTCACCATCATGCGTCGTAGGGAGGCACTCTGTAGGCGGGGGCACGGGCAAAACGTTTCATGCTGAGCTTCAGTTCCACGCGGGCACCGGCGCCAAGTTCCACACGCAGATAGCGGTCGCCCACGGCCCGTTGGCTCACACCAGCGGCGTCGGTAACGGTTACCTGGGTGAACTCGTGTTCGCCAAAGGCGCCGGCCTGCAGCAAGACCGGGTGCGGCGCCACCGGATCGGTGTTGACCAGTTGCAGGTTCGCATGCGTATGGCTGATGCCGTCCACCAGGGCCGCGACATACTCGGGCAATCCGGGTCGCCGCCGGAGCGGATCATGATAGAACAGATGCGTCTGCAGCATGCCGCCGTTGTAGAGCGCCGCCGGTGTGCCCATCGCCATCTGCACAAGACCTTCGGGCAGGACCGGATTGAGGTTCTGAAAGTGGTAGCAGTGCCGCTCTTCAGGATCGCTGTCGTCGGCATCCAGACTGTCCATGGAGCGGTTGACGACGTCTGCTGTGGCGTCGATGATGCGATCAGGGTAGCCGGGGTCATGGCCTTCCATGAAAGCCAACCAGGGCTTGGGCTGGAACACCCCCGCCTTGCCCCGGCCGAATCCGGGGGGCATGTCGCGGAAGTGGCTGCGGTCGGGAAAGACCTCATTCAACCGCGCCAGATCCTCGGCGCTCTGTGACAGATAGTACAGGTGGATGTAGTACAGCGGATCGGGCACGCGATAATCGAACCAGCCCACATCACCGTGACGGGCGGGCACCATGGTGACACCGTCCACTTGCTTGCGCTGGGCCCACAGCAAGTCGAGTTGTGAGCGGCACAAGTCGAGGTGGGACAGGTCTCCCGTCATCAGCACCGCGCAACTGCCGGCGACAAAAGCGGGCTCGACGATATTGCGCGCCCCATGGGGCCAGCGCCAGCCGTAGTATCCTCCCCACCACTTGCCGTCCATCAGTTCACCGGCGACACCGCTGGGGCCGATATTGTCGGGTACGATGCCGTCGTTGTTGTCGCGCCGTTCGACCCAGGCCTGCAGATAGTCCAGCACCCACTGCCGATAGCGGTCCTCTCCGGTGTGCAGAAAGGCGTTGGTCACCAGGCTCGCGGCGCTCAGATTCAGCGGCACATCACAGCGCGTCATACGCTGGTTGACCTGCGCCAGGATGCGATCGTAGGTCTCGTCATCCGTCCAGTCCACGCGGAACAGAGGGTCGGACTTGTCCACACCCGGCGCCTCGATGTCTTCGTACGGCGACAGGTAGCCGGACAGGATCCCCCGGTGGTACTCCCAGTCGGCGCGGGTCGTCGGGTGGCGCGGGCCGCGACTCCCATTCAACGGTCCGCGGATCATCTTGTGTGCGGCATCCCAGTTGGGTGCCAGCGGATCGTCACCCGTATACATGCGGGCGTAACGCACGGCGCGCGTTTTGTCGATGTAGTGCTCGGGATCGGCCAGGGCCAGATAGTAGATGTAGGTGTAGCTCTCGCTGTGATGAAACCAGTCGAAGCCGGCGACAAACTCGCGATCCACCGTGCCGTAGCTGCCATACTGCCAGGTGATGGCGTCCCACTCCTTGCGCCCCACTTCGTGCAGGTATTCGGCACCCCCCAGAAGGTAGGCCAGCGGAAAGGACAGAAACGCCTCGTAGCCGTTGTCGGTGCCATCCATGCTGGTCCACTCTGTCCGCTGGATCAGCGTGCCATCCGGCCGCGTCGCATGCTGTGTGAAAGGCACCGCCGCCCGGTCCATGCGGGCGATCAACTCGCGCTGGCGGACAGCCCACGCCGGTGGGACCTGCCGACCGCTTGTCACTACCGTAGGGATCGTCAACACAACTCCGTTGGTGAAAGGCGGTGTGGCTCAGCCGCGATCGAGATTGTAGATGTGAGCCGGATTGTCGTGGAAAGCGGCGCGCGCAACATCGACAGCCTCGGATTCCGACAGACGTCGTTCCTGTATCATTTGTGCCAGCACGTGGGCGAAGTTGTCGCGGGCCATCTGGGCGTGGCCGTACACCGCTTCGACATGTGCCAGGTCATCACCGAAGGCAATGATCTTGTTCGTCGGCACCATCTCCAGCCACTCGCGCAGATCGAGGCGGGCGCCGAAAGGAGAGATGATGTGAATCCACGACATGTTGAGGTAGACATTGGGGAACGTCTTGCCCAATACCGCCCCCTCCCGCAGGTACGGGAATCCGGCATGTGACAGATCGAAGCGCGCCTGACGAAAGTTCTGCAGCAGCGGTGTCAGGGGTGCCGGACTCGCGCCCTCCAGGCCACCGTAATTGCCGGCGCGCATGCCCTGGTGGAACTGGATCGTCAGGTCGGCGTCGGAGGCGGCCCGGCAACACTCGAACACCAGGTAGTCTTCCAGCAGACAGCCCGCAGGCGATTCAAGGCCACCGTAGTCTCCGCGCAGCAAGTCGGCAAAAACCGCCGCTGCCGCCACGGCGTCACGCGCGGAAAAATCCATACGTCGATGGTAGGATTGGGACAGTTTGATCCCGGCGACACCCGCCTGGCGCCAGTCCTGACAGACACGGTCGATGAGCGCAACATGATCGGCCAGGCAGGTGATACTGGCGGCGTAGTCCGCCTCGATCGCCTGAACCTGCGCCGCCGTTCGCAGCATGCTGAAGCGATTCAGCCTGGGCAGAGGCAGGAACAACGCACGGTCGACATCCACCAGATCCTCCATGTTGACGACGGAGCACCTGATATTGGCTCGTTCGCGCAGAACCCGTGCATAGAACCCGGGCTGTGCATGGGCTGCCAGGGCCGCAGACAGAGGGCCCACGGTATCTGCACGAAGGTCGTCGAAACCGAGAAGATCGGCGAAACCGATGCGCAGACACCGCGAATAACCGGTCAGCCGAATCCGTGACCAGTAGGGAGCGAAGCGTTGCCAACGAGCCTCGAGGGGTTGGTCTACGTCGCAGATCTCATCCAGCAACTGCTGGGTCATGCCGGCCGCACGCAGGTCGGCCGCTGGATAGGCGTGTCCGAAGAGACTGAGCGCATCAACGACAGTCGCCAGGCGTTCGGCCTCGGGCAGCAGGTGCGAATGGGAGTTGATGCACGGTATGCTGCCAATCTCGGCACGCAGAGACGCGTAGAGCGCCGTCGCGTCCGGGCTAATCGGAGAGACTGGCATAGATCGTCATAAACACCGAACTGTCGGTCTGGGTTCGGTCCTTCATCTGCATTCGCTCGCGGGTGAGACGACGCAACTGGTACCCGAGAATCGAGGTCAATCGATACCCCCAGTAGTCGGAGGAGTTGGTCAGCTGAGCAGCCCACACGGTGCTGCGGAAATCGTTGGAAAAATCTCCACGCTCCAAAAGTTCCTCATCGAGGACGTAATCACTGAACAACATCTGCTCGAAACCCCACTGCAACTCCGTTCGACGCATGACTGGCAGGGTGAATGTGAGAAACCCGATTCGGGTCCATTCCTTGCGATCACCGATCACGCCGCCCATCGAGTACGGTGTGTCGTCGCGCAGGATCTCGCTCTTGAGCTTGGGATGGATGACGAGATCCCCCAGGCGGAACGGGTGGTCGGCCTTGTTGACGAGCCCGAAGAAGCGCACATCCTCCATGCCCGCCGCCTGGCCACCATCCCCTTGCCAGACCTTCTCGTACTTGATCTTGTGCGACGTGTTCAAGCCCCAGTCAACCTGGCGATCGTACCCGAGCCACAGCGTATTGACCCAGGTATCGCGGGCAAATAGGGGATCTTCCACGGCGATGTGTCCACCGGGCAGCCCGGGTTGCTGCAGCCACTGAAACAGGTTGTCCTGTATATCGTCCTCAGCCTTCTTGACCATGTCGTAGGCACGGACACGGCCCCAGACGAACTCGCGATCCAGGCCAGCCAACACGTAGCTGGTCTTGTTCTCCCGATTGTCGGAGACCAACCATTCGTGCGCGTGCCCCGCCGTCACCTGTGCCCACTGATTGACATGATTGCGGACAAACAGGTTGAACCCTTTGTGATCCCGCTTGTACGGGTAGTCGGGCTCGTTGTCGTTCTCGAACTGATCGACCCAGCCGTTGTTGTTCAGATCGATACCAAAGAGATATTCGGGCCGGTCCGCGGCATACCGTAAAAAAGCTTCCTCGTAATCCGGGAAACGATTCTCTCGAAAGAAATTGCTGTTCTGGTTGAAATCGGAGATGAAATCGTTGTTCTGATCCCAACCGGGAAATACGGCGTCGTCCGCCGAGCCCTGATCGGTGCGGCCCTCGACACCCAGCTCGAGGGCACTTCGGGGGTCCTGGTAGCGGCGCGCTTGATCGGGACGTCTGTCGTTGTCATCGTTGTCGTCGACAAAATCGTACAGGGACCGCGTCGGGTCGGCGTAATCGATACGGCCGTTGCCGTCGACGATATACGGACTTGTGTTGTAGTCCTCGTCCAGGTAGAAGCTTTCCGCCGAGAAGTACCAGGGAAAGCTGGAGCGTGTCAGATTCATCATCCAGGCGCGGGCACTCTCGTCACCTGCCGTGCCAGAGTGTGCCTTGTGGGTGTCGGTGCGCCGGCTCGGATACTTCCGATAGTTGTGGTTGATGTCAAACTCGGAATAGAGATTGAATCCGAACAAGTCTCTGGCTTCCAGCGTCAAACCCAGGATCCGGGTTGCCGTAGGCAAGCCGTAGTTGAACACGACCTCTTTCTTGTTGGATCCGTCGCGCACGTTCCCCTGGGCCTGTGTGACCAGCAGAAACACGGGCTGATCCTCGGAGTTGGTCTGCTGGTCTGAGGTCACCTCGACCCGGTAGTCATTGACCAGAACCAGGCGGAAGCGCAGATCCTGGATGCTGTTGACGGCATCTCGATCATCCAGCAATGCCTGCAGTTGACCAAGCTCGTAGCGGAGTTCGATCTGTTCGACACCGTCCGCGGTACGCACGCCCTCGCGAATCGTGCCGCCGGAGCGCAGAGGGGCAAAACCGATCTCGCTGCCCATGATCAGCGTATCGCGATCACCAATGGTGGTGCGGATCTCGACGTCGTCGGCGAGCAACACGGCACCACCGATTCCATCGGCGGGCGAATCATCACTGAGACGAATGACAACCGTGCTCACACCCCGCTCCAGCTGTTCGGCCGTAAGATCACCCTTCAACGGATCGCCGGCGAAACTCTCCACCTGGCCACGGCCATTGTGGGCGCCGACCAGAACACCACCGACGGTGAGGCTCTTGTTGAGATGCCACAACGCCCGACCGCCGACAAGGTTGGTGTAGGCGTTGAAAGCCGCTGTATTGGGTGCCGTGATGAACCCGGGGGCGCTGATGCGCGAAAAGACGCCCGTCAACTGCAGGCGATCGTTGTGGAAATCCATCTGCGTGCCGTTAAACACCGACTTGCGGAAGGTCATCGGTGTGAGACTGGTGAAAATCTCGTCGCCAATGGTAATGGAGAACGAGTTCCCCCCCTTTGTATCAGAGGCGATGATGAGGGAGCCCACCAGGCTGGAGTACTCCTGGCGTTTGAGAACACTGCTGCTTTCAGAGACGCGGGGGTGATCTTCCGTCCACTCGTACAGCAGCCAGCCACGGGTGAGGAAATTCCCATAGCCATCGTAGAAGCTGTCACCCCAAAGTGCGGGATCAACGTATCGGTTGTAGCGCTCGGCGGCATAGTTGGTGTACTGCCACGACTGCCAGCCGTGTTCCTGGTAGAGCTCCTGCGACACGTAGCGTTTGGCCATGCGCGGCTCGACAACACCCATGATGACGCTCGGCCCCTGCGGGCGATTGGCCACCTGATCGTCGGTGCGCTGCCCAAAGCGGGATCCCGTGTCGGGACGCTCGTACGCAGACGGCGCCGTAACGCTCAGCGCCAGGCCGAGCGCCACCAGCGACAGAGCTGGGGCAAACGGTCTCACTGGTCTACCCCGGCGTAAACAGTGATGAAGGTTGTCGTACCGGTACTCGCATCACTGCGCTTGCTGACGTTGAGATCCCTGATGCGGATTTCCTCGTCCGCCGTGCGCGACAGCCGGAAACCTGTCTGAATGAGCAGCTTGTAACCCAGGTAATCACTCGACGTGGTCCATTGCAGCGCCAGCGTTGTCTCCGTGCGATCACCCGTGGGGCCGAGGATGCTGTCCTCGACATGTTGGTCTTCGTCGAGGTTCAGCTCCGCCAGTCGATGCAGTTCGGCGCCGATCTCGACAGCGGACCGATTCAACACGGGGAAGCGCACAATAGCGGATAGCAGGCCATCCCATTCGCGGATGTCGGCCAATCCCTTGACGAAGGGGGCGCGCCGCAGAAACTGACTTTTGAAGCGGGGCACGATGCTCATGCGGTCCAGGTGAATCGTGTAGTCCACCTTGTTGATAAGCCCAAAGAAGGAGGCCCGGTCATCGAGGAGGCGGCGATCCACGGTGCGCAGGTCGTCCTGGCGCTGCACGTAGAAATCGAGTTTCAGTTTGTTGCGCACATTCAGATTGGGCACGGCATTGTAGTCAAAGCCCAGGTAGAGGGAGTTGATCCAGGTATCCTGCGCCGGCAGGATGTCAACAACCAGTGCTGGTGGGCCCGAATCAAGGAAGGGCTGCGCCTCACGGCGATCGTCCGGGATTCTGTCCTTGGCGAGCTTGAGCATGTGGAAGGCGCGCAGGCGACCGAAACCGGCGTAATCCTGATCGACCATGGCCATGGCGTATGACGTGTGGTTTTTGCGCCCCGATGACTGCAGCTCCTCCCGTGTCTGACCGAAGCTCAGCCGCACACCCGGCAGGGGTCGAACGCCGCCGTAGACGTTGTACCCCTGATGATCCCGTTTGTACGGATAATCAGGTTCATCGTCATTCTCGAAGCGGTCGATCCAGTCGTTGTTATTGAGATCGATGCCGTAAAGGAACTCCGGTCTGTCGACATCATAGCGCAGAAAGGGCTCCTGGTAGTCCGGTATGCGATTGCTGATTGACCTTGTGTCGTTCTGGTTGAAATCGCTGACGAAGTCGTTGTTCTCGTCCCAGCCTGGAAACACCGCGAAGTCAGGACCGGACTGATTGGCCCGCTGCCAGTCCGGCAAGCGGTCCTGATCGTCATTGTCCTCGACAAACTCGTAGAGGAACTGTGCGGGTTGATCATAGTTCACATCGCCCGCGGAGTTGACCAGATAGGGACTCGTCGAGTAGTCGTGATCCATCGAAAAGGCTTCGCCGAAGAAGAACCACGGGTAGCCTTGCCACGAGAGATTCATCATCCAGGCATCGGCCGATTCCGAGGACACCTCGAAGGGGCGATCATCGGTGAACAACGCCAGGTTGGGGTACTGGTTGAAGCGATGGTTTATGTCGTACTCGCCGTAGAAATCAAAGCCCATGATGTCGGTGCCCTCCACAGTGAAGCCGATAATCTGGTTCGCTGTGGGTAGACCGTAGTCGAGCAGGAGCCGGCGACGATTGGAGCCATCCTTGACGTTGGCAGGCGCACGCGCCAACTCCAGCAATGCCGGGTTGCGCTCATCCAGAACCTCGCCGGTCAACGGTGCTGCCGGGGGGGCCGACTGCCCCGTCTGTCGGTCCGACCAGACATCGATGCGGTAATCATTGGCCACCACGAGATCAAAGGTGACATCGACGATTTCCGTCGGATCCGGGCCGATATACGAGGGGTCGGTGAAGTCGTAGTTGATGATGATGCGCTGACTTCCGTTGGCCGCCAGGAAGCCCCCTTCCTGGAAGCCGCCCTCAATGATCGGCCAGCGGGTGGGGTCATTGGTCAGATCGGCAAGAGTGAGCCGATGCCGGATGCCGGTCTGAAAATCCTCGCGGACGATGGCAATGTCGTGCGCAAACAGGGCGGCACCACCTTCGCCATCCTCGGGCGAATCGTCGCTCAGAATCAGGGCGATGGCAGTCACCGGCACGCGCGCCTGACCGTCACCAAGCGTCCCCTGCACCGGATTGCCTTCGAAGGAACCCAGAGTTGTGCGCGTGGTGTGAGTATTCAGATAGGTGGCGCCGACGGTGACGAAGTCACCGACCTGGGCCAACACACGACCACCCACCATGTTGGTGGCATTGGTCCGTGTGTCCGGCGCAGAGATGGCCGAGCGCACCGGACCGCTCACACGGGACAGCAGCAGCGTGCCCTGGTACTTGTCCGTCGACGCGTCCAGTTGAATACCGTTGTATGCCGGCTTGGAGAAGGTCAGCGGCGTCAAGGTCGTGCGGATCTGATCGCCAACGGTGATGGAGTAGTTCGTTCCACCCTTGGCATCGGAAGCGATCAGGACCTGGTTGAACCAGCCCTGGTAGCGGGAATCCTGAAAGACCGAGCTGCCGAGGGGGGTCAGAGCCTCCTGGCGCCAATCGTAGATCAACCAGCCGCGGCTGATGTGCGAGCCATACATATCGTAGAAGTGCTCGCCCTCGAGATTGGTGTTGACGTATCTCTGGTACGGCTCTCGAGCGTAGTTCGAGTATTGCCACGTTTTGAAGCCGTAGTCGTTGTATAGCTCCTGCGGGACGAACCACCGCTTTACCGTCGGATCGAGAGCATCAAAGAACACCCCAGGGCCTTTCGGCTCGAAGGAAATCGCCCCTTCACGCCGCTGCCCCAGACGGTCGTCGTATCCTTGTGCGTCGACAGCGCCACTCATGGTCACCAGTATGGCGACCAACTGCAGCGTTGTGACGAGTCCCACACGGCCCCGTCTATGCATCACAACCCTCCTCCAGCTCTTAGTAGGCCACGGCAATGGTGCCACTTTTGGCAGCAGCGCCGGCGTCAGCGTCTACGTCGATCGTAAAGATGTAGAGCCCCGGCGAAGCCAGTTCGCCGCGCTCGTTTTTTCCGTCCCACACACGCGCGTATCGACCACTTGCGTAGCTGTTGTCATCGACAATCCGCACGAGTCGTCCGGAGAGATCATAGATCCGGACCATGACGTCACCGCCACTCGTCAGATCCGTCACGTCAAAGCGAATGGTCGCCGTATCGTTGAAGCCATCATCGTTGGGTGTCACGACGCTGGGATCGGCGTGTACGTTGATCAACAGGCTAGTCCTTCTTTCAACCTGTACGGCCAGACTCGACGGATTCTGCACCGCAGTGAGGCCGCCTTCGCGGAGAATCCGGGCATTACCGGCAACAGCTCGCTGGGCCACCTCGCCGGCCCCCTGCAACTGTGTTTCGACGACAAATTCGGTTCCTGTCCGCAGAACGACACACGAAAAATTGATTTCGAGGGCCGTTACCTCACCGGCGCCGAGCCGACTCGATCCGATGGCCGGTATTTCGATCTGAAACTGATCATCGGCGATCGCGACGATGGTGAAATTTGTCCCAACAACGGGCAGGTTGGCCAGATCGACGCCACTGAAGTCATCTTCGAGGCTGGATCCGTCCGGCAGATTCAGCAACAGCCGGCCGACGGATTCGATGCGAACAGGCGTGGCGATGGTGACGGAATTGAACCCACGGTCGACATCGGTCCGCAGTTCGGGAACGATGATGAGAGAGAAATCCGTCAAGGCTCCCATCTTCGCCTGACGGGGTGTGATCTCCGCAATGATCCGTGCTGCCAACGCCGGGCTCGTGTAGTCGAAGGAAAGTGATCCCAGACCTTTGGCGGAGAACAGATCTTCGCTGGTGTATTCCACCTTGAATTGGAAGAAGCGCCGCGGTCCTGGAGACGTGATGCGCACACCGCCATCACCACCGGCAACGGCGTCGGCACTTACCTGGCCGCCTGTCGAGTAGGGTGGTGTCCACGTGCTCCAGTTGTCCAGGTCATTGCGGACCGTGCCCTTTTCGGCCGTACCGAGGCGGGCCCAATCCGCTTGACCAAGAGACACCGAATCTCGATCCGCGACACTGAGGCCCTGGTACAGGGCCCGGGCCTCGCGAAGATCGAGGGCCGCCGCGTCGAGACTGAGGGCCAGTTCCCGCGCTCGCGAACCACTTGCCAGTTCCTCAGCGTCCTGCCAGGGCACTTCCTCGCCATCACTTCGAATCCGGTTGAATACTACGGGCGTGGCGTCGATTCCGGTGCGGGTGGCAACGATGGCCCGTGAGCGAATCGGGTCTCCGGCGCTGTCTTCTTCCCAGCGCAGATTGCCCCACACGGCCAAGGCGTCGCCCAAGTCGAAGATGTCGGAGTGAAAGTCTGCGGTAGGCACGTATCCTTCGCCGAACACCTGCAGTTCTGCCACCTCAAAACCAACGGTTGTCTGCGACTTGAGTTGTATGTGGCGGACATATTGAGGATCGATGAGGATGTCAGCCACAGCATGGTCATTTTGCGTTTGTAGCAGTACCGACTCAAACACCGGCAGACCGGCGATCTGCGTCTCGCGTCGGCCATCATTGATGAAGATCTCGAAGGCCTTCAGGAAGTCATCCTGGAAGGGGAACTCAGGGGCCGGAAAATCTTCGGCGCTGTTGCGCGGAAAGAAGCGTATGCGGCTGACACCGAACCTGGCTCCCAGATCAAGCTGCAAAACCAGTCCGAGGGCGCGAGCCGGTTTGCCTTCGGATCCCTTGCGTATGAAGGCCGTCGTGCCATCGTTGTCGATCATCTTCAGCAACTCCGGCCCAAGACCGGTGTCGAAGGTGGTGGGCGCCGTCACCTGACCGCCTCGGGCGACAACCTG
>CALFPI010000273.1 GCA_937919035.1 uncultured Gemmatimonadaceae bacterium | reverse complement strand
CAGCAGTGACATGGGCAGCACGATGCCCTGACGGCGCCCGATGCGGACGAAATTCTCGCCCGTGGACAGATCGATGGCACCGAGAAACTCCAACACATACTCAAGGCTGACGATGACACCGATGACGACAAAGACAGGTGCGAACAGGCGGGTTACATCGCGCCGGCTGACGGCCTGCAGCACGAGGAAGAAACAGATGTAGTAGAACGGGTAGCGGGCGTTGCGCAGAATCGCCTCGTAGCCGTGCAGGGCGCCAACGATGGCGCCGATCACGGCGATGCCCAGGAAGGCCATAACCAGTCCGTCGACCCGACTGCGTCGCAATTGCAGCCGATCGAAGAAAACCAGATCGACGGCGGCGAACAGCAGCGCCGACAACAGCACAAGTTCCGAGGGCCGCAGCCCCATCGGCAGGCGTGCGGTGTCGGTCAGGGCGACTGGCAATACGGCCGTGACAACGACGAGCACCGCCAGCGCCCGACGTGGGGAGAAGAGGATGACACCGATACCGACCAGGCCCCCCGCGACCAGCAGGATGTGCAGGGCTGAGCCCAGCAGCAACAGTGGCACGGCCGTGAGTGTTGCCACCGCCAGCGTCGCACCAGCGACCAGCCAACCGTTGTCCGGCGTCAACCCGTCGCTGCGCGGCAGAACCGATGCCGTCACTTGTCCCTCGGCGACAGGGGCGGCTTGCGCGCCACCAACAGATGATTCCAGGCGTCACTGTCGACCCGATGCAGGCGGTCGAGGCCCAGACAGAGCAGCTGAATCAGCGCCATCAGGGGTCTCGTGACCGGGTGCAGATAGAGTTTTTCGAATTGCGCCAGGTAGTGCGTGAACCGCGCCCCGATGGTTACCCAGAAACCGGCCAGTGGTATGACGCTGTGCACTCGCAGCCCCACCGTTTCGCACAGGTAGCGCAGCCCGTAGGGGGTGAAGCGGTAGTAGTCGTGTGGCTCTTCATGGATGCCCCAGATGTGTGGTGCTGTCAGCACCAATACGCCACCCGGCTTGAGGACACGCGTGATCTCCGCCAGCATGTGAGCCGGCTGGGGCACATGCTCGAGAACTTGAAACGACACAGCTGTGTCGAAAGAGGCATCGATGAAGGGCAACTGCAGGCCACTGGCCCAGGCATCGGGAAGATGGCCGGGCTCCTCCTTGCCACTGCAGGCGATCATGCCCTCCGCCGACGTTGACCTGCGGGCATAGCGCCTGGTGTCGATCTCAATACCAACGGATCGATCGCTGTTGGCTTCCAGCAGATCTTTGAACGGGCGGCTGCCACAGCCCACATCGAGCAAGCGGCCACTGGCGCAGGCACGCACGGCCCGCGCCACGTGCCGTGCGTGGATATAGGTAACCAGCCAGTTGACGGAGAAGGGCGTGCGGTCAGGCACAGTCGCTTTCGTGCCTTGCCGGTCCCCGGCCTACTGCCGGTCGCGGGATGTATGGGGATAGTAGTCGACCACCGCGCCTTCGGCGTCGACGACAAAACTTCCCGGGTAGCGGATGGCGGTGGGACAGACGTGCCCTGGGATGGCCAGCAGGTAGTCCCCCACCGCAGGCAGGTCCTGGCCTTGCCAGAGAAAGACGCCGTGCTCCTCATTCTGCAGGATGAGCTGCGCCTCCATATGCCCCAGCAGACGGGCGCGGCTGTCCAGGGGCGGATCGGCGGCGATCGCTTTGACGCCCAGATCGGTTGTGATCGTCTGTTGCTCCGGGTGCCGCTCGACGACCTGACAAAGGACCATCGCCGCCCAGCGGAAATCCAGATCCGGCAGGCGCGACGTGCCATTGATGTCCCAGTAGACGACAGTTCCCGGGGAGCCGTGAAAGCCCTCGGTGCGCGCGTAATAGGCGAAGGAAAAGGAGCCACCCGCCACAACACGTGGTACGGGCATACCCGCCGCCTGGAGTCGAGCCTGCAAAGCCTTGAGATCGTCGATGTGTTTCTGTGCAGCGCCGGCGCGGCCCTCGGGATCCTGGAAATGCTCGTGGCCATCGTATGCGTGCAACCCCGCCACCTGCAGTCCCTGTGTGTTGTGAATGGCCGCGTAGATCTGCTCGGCAGCCCCGCCTGGCGCCACCCCAGTCCGATGCATGCCGACATCGAGATCCAGCATCACCAGAAAGGGCCGCTCGCGGCCCGCAGCAGCAGCAGCCAGTGCCTCGACGTGGCCCATGTCGCCCGCGGTGGCGTACACACGCGCCTGGGTGTGGGCGTCAGCGATCTGCGCAAAACGGTCCACTTTCAGGCGCTGCACCATGGGATAGGCGAGAATCGCTTCCTGAGCGCCCGCATCGAGGGCCATCTCGAGTTCTCTGAGGGTGGCGCACTTGAACCCGGCGATCCCGGCAGCCAGTTGCTTGCGTGTCACCGCCTCGGATTTGTGCGTCTTCACGTGCGCCATCAGATTGCCGCCGCCGCCCACCATTTCGCAGAGTACTGCAATATTGGCATCCACCTGTGCTTCGAACACAACCATCGCCGGCGTCTCGATGGCGTCGGGGTTGGCGATGAAGTAGGGGTCGTGTCCGATCATGGGAGCGTCGGCCTCCGGCTGGTAAATTTGCGTAAACTGTTGAAAATAGGCGTCATGCCTGCCAGATTCAACGCGCCTTGCTCGGTTTTGGCAGACACAGCGCTCGCGGATTGCTGTAGACGTGGGAATCGGCGTACAATTCGTCGCTCAACAGCCAGTCACAGACTTGGGAGACCCACAATGCTCACACAGGACCAGATCGAAGCCTACCACCGCGACGGCTACGTCAAAGTCAAAGGCCTGTTTACCGCCACCGAATCTGCCAAACTGGCTACTGATATGGTGCGCATCATCGAGGAGTGGGGGGAGGAGACCATCGGTTGGAAGGGGCCCTGGCGCGATCGCTACCTGCAGCAGGAGGACCGCCTCAACACCAAGGCCGTTTTCCTGCACCGCCCTGACTTTTACTCGGCCGTGTGGTCACGTGTGATTCATCACGAAAAGCTGGTTGCCTGTGTCCGTGACCTGATCGGTGACAGTGTTCAATGGCATCATACCGTGCTGCACGCCAAGCCGCCGGAGATGGGCACGCCCTTCCCGATGCATCAGGACTATCCCTTCTATCCCCACGACGGTGCCAACTTTGTCGACTGCCTGCTGCATCTCGACGACGCCCCCCTCGAAAGCGGCGCCCTGCACGTCGTGCCCGGAAGCCACAAAGGCGGCCCCATCGATCATGTTCTGGGTCCGGACACAGCACCGCACCTCCCCCCCGACGAGTATCACCCGGATAAACTGGCATCGGTTGCCGTTCCAGCCGCAACGGGGGACGTGACTTTTTTCAGCTATCTGACCATTCACTGGTCCGATGTGAACCGCACCGACCAGTGGCGCAAAGCCGTACGCATCGGCTACCACGATACCGCCATGTATCCCGTGGGCCGTGCCACAGACGACCCGCACCGCATCGACTATGACAACATTCTGCCGCGCAACAACAGTGTGATCGTTTCGGGTTTCCGCCCGAAGCGTGAGGAGAATCGCATCGGTGCCGTCGGCTCCGTGCAGGCCAGACCCGTTGTCCGACCCGTTGTCCGACCCGTTGCCGCTTCGGAATAAGGGAGACATACCATGTTGTGGAACAGAATCGTCCGCGCCGCCCGCCTGGACGTACAGTTGTATGAAGAAGTGGAGGCCGACGAGCAGGCCCTGGGGCAGGCGACACTGGTCGTTGTGCTATCGAGCCTCGCCGCCGGCATCGGGTCGTACGAAATGGCGGGCTTCACCGGGCTGATCGGTGGCACGGTGGCAGCCCTGGTCTCGTGGTACGCCTGGTCGCTGGTGACGTACCTCGTGGGTACAAAGCTGTTGCCGGAGGCGCAGACACAAGCGACCTACGGTCAACTGCTGCGCACCATCGGTTTCGCCAGCGCCCCGGGTCTGGCGCGCATCGCCGGCGTCATACCCGGTCTGGGGATCATCAGCTCCTTCGTCGCCGGGATCTGGATGCTGGTGGCGATGATCATCGCCGTGCGGCAGGCCCTGGACTACGAAAGTACCGCGCGGGCCGTCGGTGTCTGTGTCATCGGCTGGTTGGCGCAGTCTCTGGTGTTTATCGCCGTCGCCATGCTCGTCGGCGGCGGGCTCGTCGACGACGCCGGTTCGGCAACAACCGACTTCTAGCGCCTCAGTCCTGCAGACTGACGACGACGCGGTCCTTGCCACGCCGCTTGGCATCATACATTGCTGCGTCGGCGATTCGCACCGCCTCTTCGGCACTCTCCGGTACGCCGCAGTAGATGCCGATGGAGACGGTACCGCCTGTGCGTTCGGCCACTGCCTCGCGCAGACGCTCAGCCAGGGTTGCTGCACGCGCCGCATTGCCGCTCTCCAGCACCACGGCAAACTCATCGGCCCCCCAGCGGAAATTGAAGTCCGAACGCCGCGCGACACTGCGCAGGATGCTTGCCAGGTCAACGATGAAACGATCCCCCGCCTCGTGACCGTCACGGTCATTGATCGACTTGAGGGAGTCGGAGTCCATGTACAGCAGTCCGAGGGGGCGTTCGGTGCGCTGCGCGGAATCAACCATGCGTCCGAAGATGTCTTCGAAGCCGCGGCGATTGAACAATCCCGTCAGTGGATCCACCTTCGACGCTACTTCCATCTGCCGCGCACGGGACGCATTGACCCGCGCCAGATCGCGGAACAGCTGCAGGGCAGCCTCACCGGTCTCGCCGTCAAAGGGTCCGTCATCGGCGAGCCAGACGATCTCGTCTCGCCCCCCCTGCTTGGCCATGGCCAGCATCTGGGACGCCGCCGCGTAGAGCAGTCTCTCCGCCTCTTCACTGGCCACGAGCAGGTCAGGCGCAACACTCACTCCACCACCGGACAGCGACACATGCGCCTGCAGCCGTTCCTGCGCCGCCGCCTTCACAGCGCCGCGCAACTTGTCGGCGCTCTCGTCAGTAAGGCCGAGGACGGCATGTGAATCACCGCCGATGCGGTACGATACGGGCGCCATGCGTTCCAGGACTTCGCCCACGAGTGCCAGAATGGCGTCGCCCATCTTCTCGCCCAGATCCGCATTGATCTGGTGGAATCGGTCGATATCAAACAACACGAGCGAAACGAAACGACCGTCGCGAAGACTCTCGGCAAGATCGGCGTTGAGTTGGTTGATCCCAGGTTGAGGCGCGTTCATGCAATCTCCCCGAATTGGTCCATGGTACGGTCTGGATAATGTACCGATTTGGCGACCCACAGAGAAATCCCAGCCCGCTGGCATCCATGACGGCCACTACACGGGATATCAACTCGCCTTGCCCCAACGACGTTGACACTGTTGCGTGGAAGCGCCAACCTGTTGGGCAGCAAGAGCCTGTCCGAGGACAGCAGCGGCGGCGAGATCACGTCATCGGCATCTACGGCCGAAAAGGAACCCATGTTACCTGTTGGACAACCAGTCCCCCGCATCGATTCCCCCGGGCAACCGGAGCGGCGCGTCTATCAAGGCCGTTTCATCCACCTGGCCCCCGTCGACCCCGAGCCGGACGCTGCCGAACTCTATGGGCTCAGTCATGGCAGCCTCGATGTCGAGGCTCTGTGGACCTACATGCCGTACGGACCGTTTGCCAACGAGACGGACATGCTGGGGTGGATGGCAAGTGTCGCCACCGGATCTGACCCGCTGTTTCTCACCGTACGCCATGCCGACACCGGCGCCGCTCTCGGCATGGTCTCCTTCCTCAACATCGCCGCAGAGAATCGCTGTCTTGAACTCGGCCACATCTGGTATGTCCCTGCCGCGCAGCGAACACGTGCCAATACCGAGACTGCGTATCTACTGCTGGAGGAGGCTTTTGGCCGTCTGTCGTGCCGACGCGTGGAATGGAAGTGTGACGCGCTGAACGCCAGGTCACGTGCCGCTGCCGAGCGCCTTGGCTTCACCTTCGAGGGCATCTTTCGCCAACATCGCATCGTGCGCCAGCACAATCGCGACACGGCGTGGTTTGCCATCATCGACGGTGACTGGCCCAGGATACGCGCCCATCTGCGTCGCTGGCTGTACGACAACAACGATGGTGCGTTGTCGCTGACACAACTGCAGGGCGCAAGCCGTTGAGCGCTCGCCCTGCCGGCGTTCCGCAGCGTTGCTCGGCAGGCTGACGACCTCAGGACCAGGCCTGCAGCAGACCGCCATCACCCAACACCGGATCCCGAGCTGGACGGGATACGAGTTGCAGACGAGGCAGCGCGGCGGCGCGATCGGCCTCCGTCGCGCGACACAGATCTTCCCGGGCGCCGCCATCCGGATAGGCACCGATCACGAGCAGATCGTCACTGGCACCCAGGTTCAGGTGGCTCACGCCAGCCGGAATCAACACGGCATCCCCTGCAACGACCTCCAGTTCCACGCCCGTGGGCCCGCCGAATTCGACCCGCACACGGCCGGCGGCAAGGCCGAGAACTTCGTGCGCCGTGCTGTGGTAGTGGCGGAAGGCATAGATGCCATTGCGCCACGAGCGCTGCCAGGCATTGTCCACAAAGAGCCTCTCGAAAACGCCGGCCCGATCCGGCCCTTGGGCCAGAACCGCCGGGTAGAGCAACAGTGGCAGCGGGCTGTTCGGCAACAGACCATCATCGGCCAGAAGGATTTGCTCGAATCCTGACTGTCCGATGCTTGCCCCCATTGTCAGCCTCCGGCGATGGCTGGCAGGAAATGTATCTCGCTGTCGGGGCCCACCTTCTCCAGCAGACCGAGTTCACTCGTCACGCCGTCGACGGTGACTGCCATACCCCTGATGAGTGTGACATCGAGCCCTTCGCCATCCGCCTCGCATAGCTTGGCCTTCATACCCGGGCACTGCGTGTCGAGGGCCTCGATGATCTGGCGCACCGTGCCGCCCGTAACCTGCACCTGGGCCTGGCCATCGGCGAACGACCGCAGCCGTCGTGCAATGAAGACCGTCGCCATCAGCCGGCGTCGGCGATCCGATAGACATGAACCGCATAGTCAGCGGCAAAATCATCTTGGAACACGCCTTCCTTCATCTGGATCACACGGGCTTCATCGACGACCTCGACCCTGCCCGAACCGGCGCCAGGCAGGGTGAACGTCGCGGTGGTGACACCGGTGCGCATCGCCACAGCCATGATCCATGCGTCCCCTGCGTGGGACTTCGCCAGCACGTCTACGGGCACTGAAGCGTCATCCGTGACAGTGCTCACGCCGGCGATGGGGGCGGCATTCAACACGGGCGCCAATCTCTGAATCCGGGCGTTCACTGCGCCCACCCCCACACGCATGGCATCGTCCTCGAGCAGGCGGGCCTCGCGAAACACCGGATTCCACTCGTGGCAGAAATAGACGATCCCCGTGGATCCGTGGATGATGGACATCCAGACTTCGGCGCGAACCTGCTCCGGCGTCGGCCCACGTTCGGCGTTGATGCGTGTCGTTTCGATCACGTTCCACACCGGTTGACCATCCGTGGCCCAGTGGCGGAGGCTGTCGACGCCCTTGGCCACATACCACAGGTACTGTTCGCCGTCACTCTTGCGGATTCCGGCGACGGGATATATGTCGTACGACACGATATCCGTCGTCGCCACGTAGCGTGGGTAGTCCTGTCGTGGACCACCACGTCCGACCCACGCCTCGTTGGCTACCCCCTGGCCCAGGTTGAGCCAGACGGGGCGCGTGGGGTCCGCCATTTTCATACGGTCGTAGTCCGTCTGCAGGACTGCAGGATCCACCGCCGGGCCATAGCCCCCGTCCCCTGGCAGCGGCTGGGCATTGTCCGGCTCGTCCGCGTGCATCCAGCCGGCGATGGTCGGGTCGGCGACATGTGCCAGGCCGACCTCGTTCTGTGCGCAGATCACCCGCATGCCCGCCGCCGACAGTTCAGCCAGCTGTGCCTCTGTCGGTCCCTGCCACAGGCCGACGAAGAGGTTGACGCCGATCTGTTGATAGCGGCCGGCGTTGGCCGGGCTCTGCACCCATACCCCGATGGGAAAGTACGCCGGGTCGGGTGACGGACCGTTGGCCCAGGCGGCATAAGCGCTGATCGGTGCATGCGTGTCTGTGTCGGATCCCATGCCATCCTCTCCATCGGCACATCCGGCGGCACAGACGATCCCCAGAGCCGCCACCAGGCTTTGCATGCGTCGTTTGATCTGCGGCGCTGCGGTCATTTGCCGCGCTGCAGTCATTGGCGGCGCTGGAGTCCGATACGGTCCTCCAGACTGCGGGCGCTCTGATCCTCGTCCCCCATCCAGGCGACGTTGCTGTCGTCATCTTCGAACCGCTTGATCCCCACTTCCTTGATCGCCGTATCGGCAACCTTGACCAATGGCGTATAGCGCGGGTGATGGGACTCCTTGAATGGATTGTTACGTGCAGCGTTGTAGCAGCAGATCAGCGACCAGCGGGGGTTCGGCGAGGCGTTGCGATCGGATCTATGAAGGATGTTGCAGTGGAAGAACACGGCGTCGCCTGGTGCCATCTCCACATGTACGAGATCCAGGATCTTCTTCGCCTCCTCCACGTGCTCGAGATTGGCCCCGGCCTGCTCCCCGGTGAGTTGGTGGTCGATACGGCCCATCAGATGTGAGCCCTTCAGCACTTGCAGACAGCCGTTTTCCCGGGTCGCCGGATCGACGGCAATCATGACACTCGACATCAGCGGAAACAGGGCACCATTCTGATACCAGTAGCCATAGTCCTGGTGCCACGTCCAGGCGCCGCCCACCTCGGGGTCCTTGAGGATCATCTTGGAGTGGTAGTGGTAGACTTCCCCCTCGAGCAGGGCCTCCATGGAATCGACGATCCGCGCACTACGGGCAACCATGCCGTAAATGCCGTTGCCGGGGTGGTTCCACAGCGACATGCGCACACTGCCCCCCTCGCCGTCGGCGCGCCCCTGACTGCGGCGATCCAACTCGCGGTCCTCACGGGCGGCGCGACCGAGAAGATCGGTCTCTTCCGCATCGAGCAAGTTGCGCACGATGACGAATCCCTCCCGGTGATAGTCGGCAACCTGTGTGCTGGTCAGTACGGGCATAGAGCAACTCCTTTTGTCTCACGTTGTGGGAGAGGCCCTTCAGCCTCCGGATGCGTCGATCACCTCGCGTTGCAGAATGGCGTCAAGCACCGCCGGCGGATTCATGGGCAGATCGGTCAGGCGCACGCCGATGGCATCGTAGATGGCGTTGGCCATCGCCGCCAGCGGCGGCACGATGGGGACCTCGCCCACACCACGAACACCAAAGGGATGGGCCGGATTGGCAACTTCGACGATGACCGTGTCGATCATGGGCAGATCGAGGCTCGTCGGCATGCGGTAATCGAGAAAGGTGGCGTTCTCCATCCTGCCCTCGCCGTTGGTGCAGTACTCCTCATTCAGCGCCCAGCCGATACCCTGGGCAACAGCCCCCTGGATCTGGCCCTCCACGTAACTGGGGTGAATGGCCTTGCCCGCATCCTGCACGGCTGTGTAGCGCAGGACGGTCACCTTACCGGTGTCCGGATCGACTTCAACGTCGACGATATGGGTCGCCAGTGCCGGACCCGCACCGGACGGATTGACGCCAGCGCGACCGACGATGGCACCCCCCGTCTGCCCCGCACGGGAAGCAACAGCCGCCAGCGTCAGTCGCCGTTCGGCGTCGGTCGTGTGGGTCAGGACACCATCGACGAATTGCACCTGCGCCACGTCACATTCCCAGATCAACGCAGCGCGCACCACAAGTTGCGCGATCATGTCCCGGGCGGCGGTGATGGCAGCGAAACCGGTCTTGAAGGCGACGCCGCTGCCACCGGTATTGGACGTCTGCCCGATGGAATCGGTGTCGGCCACCGAGGGATGCACCGCTTCGATGGGCATACCCATGATCTCGGCGAACTGCTGCGCCACGGCCGTACGTGAACCACCGATATCGGGGGATCCCTCAGCCAGATGCACCGACCCATCTGCCTGCAGCACGGCAACAGCACTGGACGGGCCGCTGCCGTTGCCCCAGTAGCCGCTGGCAACGCCACGTCCCCGCCAGGCCCCGGTCAGAGGCGTCCGGTAGTGATGATGATCGCGCGCCGCTTGCAGAACCTGTTCAAACCCCACCTTCGGCAGAGGCGCGCCGGAAATGCGCCGTGTCCCCTCCCGCGCCGAGTTCTTCAGGCGCAGCTCGATGGGGTCGATCTCGAGGCGCTCGGCGAGTTGATCCATGGCCGACTCCATGGCAAAAGCGGCGGCTGGTGTGCCGGGCGCCCGGTAGGCGGAGGTCTTGGGGCGATTGACGACAACATCCCAGCCCTCGATGAGGGCGTCGCCAATGTCGTACGGCGAAAACATGCAGCGAGCCCCGCCCATGACCGACGAACCGGGGAACCCTCCTGCTTCATAGACCATGTGGGCTGACGCCGCCGTCAGCCGACCGTCACTCGTGGCACCGAGTTTGACGGTAATCGCCGTCCCGGAAGCCGGGCCGGTGGCGGCGAAGACCTCGGCTCGTGTCATGGCGATCTTCACCGCCCGGTGCGCCTTGCGCGCCAGCAGCGCCGCTACAGGCTCGACGTAGGCACGGAGC
>CALFPI010000272.1 GCA_937919035.1 uncultured Gemmatimonadaceae bacterium | reverse complement strand
CGGTACGACCCCCCCAATCCCCTTACCGGAGAGCCCACATGGCCAGGCAGAAGGTCCCCGGGGCGAAGAAGACGAGTCCTCCCGGGAGCACCCCCAAGAGTGTCGCCAAAGCCCCGGCTCCCCCGCGAGTGGCACGGGACAACATCGAACTTCTCGGCGACGTCGAACTGACGCTGACTGCCGAGCTGGGCCGGACGCGCGAAACGATTGGCGCCGTCACCGAGTTGGGCAAGCAGTCGCTCATCGAATTCGACAAGTCTGTTGGTGACCCCGTCGACATCCTGCTGAATGGCACACTCTTCGCCCGTGGCGAAGTCGTTACGGTGGGCGAGAATTTCGGCCTCCGTGTCATCGAAGTCGTGGCGCGGCGAGAGGACTGAATCCATGACCGTGCAAGTGGAGAATGTTGCCGTCGATATCAGTGTCGAACTTGGTCGCAAGCAAGTGACGATCGCAGAGGTCCGACCGATTCAGGTGGGTGATTCCATCACCTTCGACAAGCTTGCAGGCGAAGCCTTCGATGTGCGCATCAATGGCCGCGCCTTCGCGCAGGGCGAGGTCGTGGTCATCAACAACAAGATGGCTGTGCGACTCACCCGGCTTATCGACAGGACGGATCCCTCATGAGCCAGGACAAAGTCATCAAGGCCTTTGCCTGGCCCTCATCGGAACCCGAAATCGCCCCCGCACCTGAGCCGACGGTGCAGATTGACCCGGAAACTGGACCCGCGCCCGAACAGGCATCGGCAGGCACTGCAGCACCGCTACCCGCAGGGATCATGGCGGACAGTACCCATGCCTACATCTGGCACCATGCAGCGGAGGCGGCTGCGGTGGTGCGCACCATGATGCTGCGCAATGACCCGTGCACGACGGAAGAAGCCCTGCAGGGCCTGTCGGCGCGCCAGTCCGCCGCTGCTTTTTTCGCCGGCCTGGGCGAGGCGGTTGGCGCCGGCGTCCTGCGTCATCTGCATCACACAGACGAGGCACGCTGGGTTGGATGTGCCATCGTCGAAGAGCCGCCCGTTACCCACCGCGTCGCCATGGCAGCTCTGCAATCGGTGCGGCGCAACATCGACAACGGTGAATACCTCGAAGCGGGTGGCAGCGAGTATGCCACACGACTCTTTGAGGGTGCCTTTCACCGCGGGCGCATCCCCAGTCTGCTGCGCCCCGAAGCGGATGAGCCGGCAGGTTTTCACGCGTTCAGCCATGTCCCGGCGGAGCAGCTCGCGCCGACGATCTCTCACGAGCACCCGCAGACCATCGCTCTGTTTCTGTCGCAACTGGATGCATCTCAGGCGGTCAATATTCTGGCCCGATTTCCCCAACGCCTGCAGGCAGATGTCGCCTACCGCATCGCGACGCTGCAGGACGTCTACCCGCACACCATGCAGCACCTGAGCGAGGGTATGGAGGCGTCCTTTTGCGACATCCTCAGCGGCAAAAATGCCGTCGGTGGACCGAAGGTTGTCGCCGACATGCTGAACCTCACAGGCTCCAGCACCGAAAAGAACGTCATGGACCAGATTGACACACAGGACCCGGAGGTCTCTGAGGAGATTCGCCGACAGATGTTCACCTTCGCTGATCTCGACAAACTTCGCGATCGCGAACTGCAGGTGGTCCTGCGCGAGGCGGATCAGAAGGACCTCGTCGTTGCCATGAAGGGCTGCGGTGAGGGCCTTCGGCAACGTCTGCTGCAGAGCTTGTCTGAAGAGGTGCGGACGTTCCTCACGGCGGAAATGGAATTCCTCGAGCCCATGCGCCTCAGCGAAGTGGAAGAAGTGCAGATGCGTATCGTGCAAGGGGTCCGTCAACTCCACGAGCAGGGCAAGCTGACGATCGTGCGCGGCAGTGACACCAACACCGTTTGGGTCTAGGGAGATCAGCATGGCAGACCAAAAAAAACCAGTCGCCACGGAGCCCATTGTCTGCAGCTACGACTTCAAACACCCGGCGCGGGTCAACCGGGATCAGTTGCGCACGCTGGAGAATCTGCACGACAACTTTGCCCGCCTGCTGAGTCACACGTTCTCCGGCGCCATGCAGGCCGTCGTTGATGTCGATACCGCTTTCGTCGATCAGACGACTTATCGAGAATTTATCATGTCTCTGTCGAATCCATCCTGTTCCTACCAGTTCGCCCTGGGCCCCACGAGCGGTCAGGCGATCATCGATATTGCCATGCCGGTGGTTTTCGGCCTTGTGGATCGTGTGTTCGGTGGCAAGGGGTCGTCACAAGGTGTCGATGCAAGGCAGCTGAGCCAGGTGGAAATGGGCGTCTGTGCGCGCGTCCTCAAGCGTATGGTTGCCGATCTCGAGTCGACGTGGGAACCGATCCTGCCTGTGGAGATCTCCCACATCGAACTGGAGACGAACCCTGAGTTCATGCAGATCACAGCTGCGTCGGAGATCGTGATCCTGCTGGCTTTCGAGGTCAATTCGACCCACATGTCCGGGCTGATCAGCCCGTGTTATCCCTTCTTCACCCTGGAATCGATTCTGCCGCGACTCGGGCAGCAATCATATGTAAGGCAGGAGCGCGGCGACCTGGGCGCGCTGAAGAGGAAGAACATGGAGCGCTTGAGCAATACCACGGTGCCGGTACGGGCCGAGTTTGCTCGGGCACGGATCCGGGCGGCAGCGGCACGACAGGTGCAGCCGGGAGATGTGCTGGAAATGGATACAGGGCGCCAGGAGCCGGCCGTAATTTATGTGGGGGACGAGCCCAAGATGCTTGGCGTTCCCTTTATAAATGCGCGGGGTGTGAGAACGGTTAAGGTGTCGGAAGTCCTGACACCAGAGCGTGAGGAAATCATCAGGAACCGCATGCGCTAGGGTGCCGACACCGGACTAGACGCTGTTCTGTACCCCATTCACGAGGCGGCGGATCGCAGGAGCAATGCCGCAGGCCAGATGCAGCAGTTCGCTGCGCCCCGTCTTCAGCGAATCGGTCACCGTATCGGGCAGGAACGGTGCCAGTCCCTCCGGGATCTTAACCTTCCTCCGGTCCTCGTCAGAGGCCGCTGCGAGCATGGCGGCGACGGCCTCACAATGGGGATACTTCGCTTCCGCCGGAAAGGGGTATAACGTGCTGGCGACAAAGTCGGCAACAGCCACCAGCCGGGCGAGGCTGCTTGTCGGAAGAGGCGCATGATGTTGCACGATGACCGCCGTGATGGCTGTACCCAGATCCCAGTCAGCTGCCAGGACGCCGCCGATCACACAATGATCCGAGCCGCCGGTGAAGTCGGCCTCGATGGCACCCATGGGAGTCTGCCACTTCCTGTCGATCAGTTCTTCCAGGACGGCGGGGAACAAGCCAGGGTAGGCATGGGCGAGGACAACCTTGCCGACGTCATGCATGATGCCGCCGACAAAGGGGTCTTCGTCCCCCTTGAGTTCGAAGCGTGACCACAGGCCACACTCACTCAAGGCGGCAACGACGTCCTCTTCGAGGGCAAGGTCGTCGAAGCGCTTCTTTTGCTCCGGGGTCCACTGGCCCATGTCCATGGGAAAACTCAGTAGCCTGGCAGTGATCGCCACGGCAATACTGTGCACCCAGTAGGCGTCAACGGAGAAGCCCTTTTCTGTGACCTTCTCCAGAGACCGCTTCACCGCACCGGAGATGATGATCTGTTTGACCTCGTCCTTGCCGAGAAGCACGACGGCTTTGCCGACTTCCTTGATCTCGCCCTGGAATCCATAGGCCGGTGAGCGGGCCCGACGGATGATCTGCGCACTGGAAAGTGGATCGGTCTCGATGACATCGACCCAGGCCTGCATGGCGCTGTCAGGATCCTGATCGAGAATCGTGATCTTCTGGAAGACCTGGGCCAGTACCGGCAGGTCTGTCGTGTTCTTCACGTCCTGTTCCAACCGCTGCTGCAGCTCCTCCGGTGCCGGTAGCTCGGACGCGGCTTTTGCGGGATCGTGTATGCCATGTTCCTTGAGCAGGGCGAGGATGGCATCGGCATCGAGACGGTGACGCTCGACGAAGACGGCACCCATGGACTTGAGGCTGTCGCGCATGCGGCCTTCGATTTCACGCTTTTCGCGGCAGGCGAGAACAATCGTCAGGCCCGAAGGTCTGTTGATGCTCAGCAGCCGGGCGGTGGTAACGGCTGTGGGAAGATTGGTGGATAGCAGTGCCAGACGGGCACGTTGCGGCAGGCCACGGACACGTCGGGCGATCTGCGAACCATCGGCTTCCAGCGTGTAGCCGATGACGGGGGGCTCTTTCGCCTCGGCGTTGATGGTTTCTACGGCGCTCGCCATGGAACTGAGAAAGTGCAGCGTGTCCTTTTCATCGGTGCGGATCAATCGCTGGGCGGTGACGGCGCGGTCGCCGATGACGATGAGGGTGTGCGTTTCCTCGGCGCGCATGAAGTCGGTGCCGAGAATGATCTTGTTGACCTGCTCCTGGGCACGCCGTGCCATGGCCAGGGCCATGGCACGTTTCAACTGTGGAATGGAGAAGGGTTTGACCAGGAAGCTGTCGGCGCCGGCAATGGTCGCCGCTTCCTGCGTCGCCTGGTCCTGACTGCCGGTGAAGACGACGATGGGCAGAGATGCGTAGGCTGGCGTCGAGCGGATCCGTTGCACGAACTGGCTGCCATCCATCTCGGGCATGAGCCAGTCCGTGAGTATCACATCGACGGTACGCATACGCAGATGTTCCAGTGCCTCAGCGCCGTTGGCCGCTTCAAGGATGTCCTTGTAGCCCATTCTGCGCACCATAGTGGTGATGATTTTGCGCATCGTGAGAGTATCTTCAACGATCAGAATCATACAAAGAATCTCAGAACCGAAAGCGCCGTCGGCAAATGCGGCTACATTCCTCTGCTTGGCCGATTGTCGAACCCCTTTCCCCACAAACCGCGGATGCCAGCATGACACGTGCGATCGTACGACCCTCAGGCCTGGACCTCGATTCACCCGGCCGGCGCGACTATTGGGTCGCCCTCGAACACGACAGCACCTGGGGCGATCATCTGCTGCCGTTGACGGTCATCGTCGGCGACCAGGTGGAGGCGGGTCGCGGCCTTGTCGCCTTTGGTGCCAACCACGGCAACGAATACGAGGGCCCTGTGGCGATCAAACATCTGCTGCACGAGATCAACAGCGCCGATGTCTGTGGTCGTCTGATTCTCGTACCGGTCCTCAACCCGGCAGCCTTCGGCTCCGGGACTCGGGAGAGCACGGCGGATGATGGCGTCAACCTGAATCGAGCCTTCGTCGAGGGGGCGGGTCTGACGCCGGCGCTGAAGGGCATCACCCACCGCATTGCCGCTTTCGTGCGGGAGTATATCTGGCCGCGAGTACACGTCGTGCAGGACATCCACGCTGGCGGCCGCGGCCATCGTTTTGCTCTGTGTACCAGTTTCCACCACGTGGAGGACCCGGAGCAGCGCCGCATCATAGAGGCTACGGCACGCTGGTTTGGCACCCCCTTCGTGATGATCTATCAGGACGATACGCCGGGACTGCTGCCCAGTGAGGCAGAGCGCCTGGGCAAGATTACCGTCGGCACCGAACTGGGTTGGGGCGAGACGGTGAACCCGGAGGGGGTCCGCTATGCCTGTCACGGCATCCGGGCTGCCGCGATCCACCATGGCCAACTGCGCGGCGCTATCGAACCCATTGGCCACCACGCGGATGGCACACAGAAGCTGGTCGCCATGGTGGACCGCAACTGCTTCACCCCGGCGCCCTTCTCCGGTCACTACGAGCCCCGGATGAATTGTGGCACCTTCGTGCGACGGGGAGATACGGTAGGTCTGTTACACGACTTCCAGCGGGTTGATGAACAGCCGTGGCCGGTGCGGGCCGGCATCGATGGCTATGTGCTGTGCCAGGCGGCGCGGGCACCGGTCGCGCAGGGCCTGCACATCCTCGTCGTGGCGCAGGAAGTCGACTAATCGTGCCGCCGCAGATCGTCGACACATATGCCAATGACTGGCGCCTGGATGCGACGGGTGTCGTCGGGGTGCGACCCGCGGGCGGCACGATCTGGCAGCAGGTGCCTGTCGAACCTGCTGCGGGCTGGCAGTTTCTTCTGGCCGACAGCGTTGGCTTTGTCTGGATCGGCGGCCCGGCAGGCCTGCGGCGTCTGGATCCACACAGAAGCGAGGTGGGCTGGCAGCAACCCGAGGCCATCGATCTGCCGTCGTCTGCCGTCACCGCGCTGACGCGATCAGCCGAGGGTCTGGCCCTGGTGGGCTTCGCCACGGGTGAGATCGTGGAAATCGATATCGATGCAGCGGGACAGACGATAGCCCGGGTACTGCCACCCGCCCCTGCTGCCATACGCGACCTGGCATGCGACGAGGAGGGTGGGCTGCTGGTCACCACCGAGGATGGACAGGATCGACGCCAGCCAGGTGCAGATGCCTGGCAGCACTCCTGGCGCGACCTGGCCCGTCTGCCGGGGGGCAATCACGATCTCTACGCGATCGCCTTCGCCGGGCGGATGTGGCTGGCTGGCGGTCTCAGTTCGGGCCACGGGTATCCGCCGCAGACACATGTATTTGATGAACTGTTCGCCTACGATCCGGCTGCCAACATGTGGGCGGTGGTCTCGCGTATGCCCCTGCCACGTTGTTACAGCGGCATTGCCGGTTTGGCGGGCAGGATCTGGATCGTTGGCGGCGCCGCCAACCTGACAGCCCCGGACGATCCCGACGGCGCCCGTGTGCCGCTGGCGGATGTACGCATCTTCGATCCCGAATCGGGCGCCTGGCACGAGGGCCCGCCGCTGTCACACCGACGCCTGGAACCCGTTGTTGTCGAGACAGGGGGGCGCATCTGGGTCATCGGTGGCACCGATGGTGCGTCCCTTACACACGTTGAGAGCATCGGCGCCGGTGAGACCAACTGGCGCGTCGAGGCGCCCCTTCCGTGGCCACAGAACCAGGCCGATGGTTGTGTCGTGGGTGGGGTGATCTACTGCATGAGCCGCGCTGGCTTCCTCTGCTTCGACCCGACATCGGGAGAATGGGAGACGGGCCTGCCGCAACTGGCCGAATCACCCCAGGCGCCACAGATGGCCCTCTTTCGTGACCGGATCTGGGTCATGGGCGGGTCGCGCCGGCGCGACACAAATGTCTATGACCCGACGACGCGGACATGGGCGCGTGGACCGGATCTGCCTACGGACAACTCCTGGGGTGCGGCGCTGGATCTGCACGGCACGCTGATCATCGCCGGCGGCGCCCACTGGTCGGAGTGCCATCAGCGGTACTTCTTCGATGATCGTGTTCTGGCGCTGAAGTAGCGGACCGGCCACCATTTGCACGATTGTCGAAACCCTGCAGCAGATGGGGGCGATGGCCTTGTCCTGCAGCGGCGCCTGATCGTCACCGAGGCGCGGGGTGGGCTTGCGAAAGACCGCGCCGCGCATTTTCGTGATCGAATGAAAATTCACATCCGAGTTCTTGCTCTGCTGCTGCTTCTGGCTGTTGCGCCGGCTGTTGCGCCGGCTGGGGCGCACAATGGTGAGGTCGCTTTCGCCATGCCTGCTACGGGCATCATGGTCGATGGCGACCTGTCCGACTGGCCCACGGACGGCGCCAGGTACGAGATCTACCGCATCGAGTTCGGCTCGGCTCTCGTTGGCGACAACGACTTCGCGGGGTATTTCCGCACAGTCTGGGATCCGGGGGCCATGGCGTTGTTCGTTGCCGTGGATATCATCGACGACGACATCCAGCTCGCCGGAGCGCCGATCCGCAGCTGGCGCCAGATGCGCGGCACCTTTGGCCGCATGGGCTGGCGGTCGCGCGAGGAGGCGCCGGATCCTCCCGATCTACCCGACGGCTGTGCCATCATCGTCGACGTCGGTGACCGCGGCCAGCCGCGGCGTTTCAGTCTCGACGGCGACGGCGTGCGCAGCATCTTTGGCAGCGCCGGCGAGGATTCCGTTGACGCATCCGGCGTACAGTCGGCACAGCGTCTGACACAGACGGGTCGACAGTACGAATGGCGCATAGAGTTGAGCGCATTCCTGCCAACAGCAGATGAGGGAGCACCTGTGCCTGTGGCACCTGCTGCCGCCATCGGCTTCGCCGTAACCGCCATCGATCGCGATGGTGACGGTTCCCTGTCATGGGTGACGTGGGCTCCCGGCATAGCCGGGGCCGGTACCCGTGAGGATGGCCGCGCCGATCTGGTTCTTCGCCTTGACGCTCTGTCTTTGCGTGATGTACGGGGTCACGCCGAGTGGATGGATAGTCTGGAAGTAACGGTGCCGCAGGGAGTCGCTGTGACGTCGGTGGAGAGTGGCGCGCACTGGCGCGCGGAGACCGATGCCGGCGGCGGCTTCGCCCTGCAGTTGCCACCCGGTGCCTACAGCGCGGTGCTCGAAGATCCACGTCTTGGGCGCGACCGTGGGGAAACGACCTTTTCTGTGCTGGCCGGCGAGCCGCCGGTCGACGTCGTTGTCATGGATCGCCCCTTGTTCCGCATGAGTGCCCTCACCGGGCAACGGCGGCAACGTGATGCCTCGTTGCCAGGGGGCAGATTGCCGGCGGGCAAGCAACGGGGTGTCAGTTGGGTCGGCAATCGCATCATCGGCCGCGACGAGTTGGCCCCCCTCGTGCCGGTCTTCGTCGACTGGATCGTGCTGACGCCCTTTGGCTGGCAAGCTGACATCCACCAGCCGACTCTGCGGGCCCCCACGGGCGAAGCTGGCCTGTGGGGAGAGAGTGATCGTGGTGTCGCGATCACCGCCGCCCTGGCGCGGGAACGAGGCATAGCAACCCTGCTGAAGCCGCATCTGTGGACGGGACGGGGCACCTGGCGCGGCGAACTGGCCATGACGACCGAAGCCGATTGGGCTGAATGGTTTGCCCAGTACGAGAGGTTCATCGTGCACTTCGCCCGGCTCGCCGAGGACAACGGCATCGAGGGGCTCTGTATCGGCGCGGAGCTGTCAGCCACCCTCGGGCGCGAAGCCGAATGGCGGCGAGTGATCGAACGCGTGCGTCAGGTCTACGGCGGCTGGCTGGTGTATGCTGCCAACTGGACGAACTTCGAGGACGTACCCTTCTGGGATGCTGTCGACTACATCGGCGTACAGGCCTATTTCCCTCTGGCGAAAGAGCCTACGGCAGATGTCGATTTGCTCGTCGCTGGTTGGCAGCCCTGGCTCGATCGCATCGCTGCTGTGGCGAAGCGCAACAACCGACGCGTCCTGTTTACAGAGATCGGCTATCGCACCAATACCAATGCAGCCGTCGAGCCCTGGTTGTGGGAAGCGCAGACGGAAGGGGGCGGCGACGCTGACGGTCAGCGTACTCAGGACGCTCTCTACCAGGCATTCTTCCGTGCCGCCTGGAGTCAGCCCTGGGTGGCTGGTGCCTACTTCTGGAAGTGGTTCCCCGACCATGAGCGCGCGGGTGGTGACGGTGATGTGGGATTCACGCCGCAGCGCAAACCCGCACAGGTGACCATGACCGAATGGTACCGTCGCGCTTTGGTCCTCGAAGGCCGAGATCAGGGCCTACCGGCGGTGATCTCGGGAGGGGAATGAGTTTTGGACGGGCTGACCCGTGATGGTGAATCCTCAGGTCAGTTCGAGCATCGCCTTGACGACGCCCGTCTCCGGCACCAGCCACGACGGGAAGGTCTCGACCACGTCATCAAAGGCGGCACGATGCGTGATCCATGGCATCGTGTCGATGCGTCCGGCTTCCATCAGCGAAACAATGCGGGTGAATTCAGCAGCGGTGCTGTTCCGACTCGACATCAGCGTCAGTTCGCGCCGATGAAAATCGGGATTGGCGAAGGACAGTCGCTGCAACTGAAAACCAACGAAGACCAGCCGCCCACTCGGCGCAGGCAGGTCGAAAGCGGCTTCCATGGCAGTCTGACTGCCAGTGGCATCAAAGACGCAGGTCGGTGCATCTCCCATGTTCCGCCACAGATCCTGCACATCATCGGTCGGCGTGTGACAGCCGGCGACATCGAAGTGGTCACGGGCAAAAGCACGCCGCATGTCATTCGGCTCCAGCACATGCACACGGGCTCCAGCCAGGGCGGCGAACTGTAGCGTCGCCAGCCCGATCGGCCCGGCGCCGACAACGAGGACCGTCTCAGCTGCCTGCAACCCGGCCCGTTCCACCGCATGGGCGCCGATCCCCAACGTTTCTACCAGAGCCAGTTGTTCCAGCGTCAACGTGTCGGATCTGTGCAGCTTATGGGCCGGTACGCTGATCAACTCACGCATGCCACCGTCGACATGCACCCCCAGGACCTTGAGACTCTCGCAGCAGTTCGGGCGACCCCGGCGGCAGGGCAGGCAGGTGCCGCAGTCGAGGTAGGGCTCGACGGCGACATGATCACCCACCTGGACCTGATCGACGCCGTCACCAACGGCGACAACTTCGGCGCCGAGTTCGTGGCCGAGAATGCGTGGATAGGAGAAGAAGGGCTGACGGCCACGGAACGCGTGCAGGTCAGTCCCGCAGATACCAACACGATGGATGCGGATGATGGTTTCGCCGGCGCCGGGAGCGCCGGGACCGTCGGTTTCGATGCGATCGAAGCGACCTGGTTCGGTCAATACGAGAGTTTTCACGGCAATCTCAGTTTCTGTCGTGTGGTGGCAGCGGACGGGGGCTTACAGATAGGGTTGCAGGATCTCGCCGAGCAGCGGGGGCGGCGCGCCGAACATCTCCACGTGTTCGTCGTACGTGGGCCGCAGGCGCGTTGCCACCTTCGTCTCGTTGTGCAGGGCGATGTCGGCCAGGCGATGATGGAGGTACGGGTTGGCAAAACGTTCGAGGGTCGTGTCAACGAAACTCTCGGCATCGATGACCCGATCATTGATGACAGGCAGGATTTCCTCAAGCAGCAGTCGTCGAATCCGTGGTCCAATGTCGGCATGGGCGAGGGCGGCGCTCACCGTTTCAATGCCCATGGACCGGGTCATACACACCAACGCTGTGTGTGCACCATTGAGGATGCGAACCTTGCGCAGGGCGTACTCGGAGACATCACCGGTGATGGTGATGGCGGCATGCGGAAATAGATCGATGCCCGGCAGGTCTTCGATCACCCACAAAGCGTAGGGTTCAGCGACGGTGAGCAGCTGGTCCTGCTGTCGCAGCGGGTGCTCGTCGGGACGACCGGAGACAATACGATCCACCAGCGTACTCGGAATCGGGCAGGTCTCCACAGCATCGAGCAGGTCCTGCGGCAGTTTCCAGATATCTGCCTGCGTGCGCAGCAGTTCGAGCAGCAGCGGACCATTGTCTTCGAGCAGTTCACAGGGCAGGATGGTCACCGCTGGCAGGCCCGCCGCCATGCGGCAGGCCAGAACAGCCAGGAGTTTGGCCGGGAAGGAATGCGGTGCACGGCCATGGTTCGGGTCCAGCGCTGCAAGGCATGTGCTTTGTGTGTCTGCCGGATCGAGCCTCAGGCCAGCCTCCGTCGTGTTCGACACGATCCAGCTCAGTTCGGCCGAGCGGGCGACGGCAAGAACGTCCGGCCAGGCATCGGCAGCAGGGATGCAGCGATGCAGTGCGCGGGAAACGGTGATCGTCTCATCGACAGGCCGAGCGTCCTGCAGCCCGCGAAGCACCACGTGATAGCAGCCTTTCTGCTCGTTGATCCATTGCGAGCGCCGACTGCTGGTGGAGGTGACGACGACGGCGCGGCCGAAGGCGTCATTGTCGGCGTTGGCCTCATGCAGCATGAGATCGACAAAGGCGCGCAGAAAATTGCCGCCACCGAATTGCAGCAGCCTTTCCTTCACCCGACAACCTCCAGGCGGACCCAGCGAGTGTGTGTGACACCGCCGGTGGTGCACCAGAACCAGGTCAGCAGCGTGCCGTCATCGAGACGCCGTCCTCCCGGTTTGCCAAAGGCGATGAGCATGTGTTCGGCGAGAAAATTGTCGTGTTGCGGCGGGCCGAGCGTGGCCTCTGCACCGGCGTCAAAAACCGTCACCTGGTGCTCTGTGTCGAAGTGCGACAGGTCCTCGGAGACTGCGATCCGAACGCCCTGCGGCTCATGACGGTCATTGTAGATGGCAGCAACACGCCCGTCTGACAGAGGGATCGGCGTGCACACCTGGCCGCGGAGGTTGGTCGGCTGCGGGGCCGACCAGGTGTGACCCTCGTCCGCTGACAGAACCCAGTGGTTCTCGATGTCGTGACTCGTGCCGTACAAGTGGGTCCACAGGGCTGTGTAGATGCGGCCATCGTCCAGACAGCAGTTCATCTGGTCCCAGTACAGCACGGCGCCCTGGGGATCATCGGCGACGACGGTCAGTTCGCCCCAACTGGCGCCCCTGTCATCGGAGAACAACGCCCAGGCACGCTGATCCGGGGGGCCATCGTAGCCGGCGGGTTTCCATGTCTCCAGAGGCCACATCCAGCGGTCCGGGCGCAGTTGCAGCAACTGCCCGGCACTGTTCCAGGTGTAGCGCTCGGGGGGCAGGTCGACGGCAACGATCTGCGGTTCTGCCGTCCATGTGGTGCCGAGGTCAGCGGACCAGAACAGGCACATCTCGGGGCGCCGCAGGGCTTCGGTCTCGGGATCAAACAGGCCTGTGTCACCGCCGGTCTCAAAGCGACTGCATACCAACACCAGGCGTTGTGCCTCGACGATACTGATCTGTGGTGCGCGGTAGGCGTAACCATCGCCACAGGGACCAACGGTGCCTTGCTCGGTGAACGTGCGACCGTCGGTGGACCGGAGCACAACCACATGATTGTCGTCAGATCCGAGTTCGGCGCCGACGTGCTGACAGGCGATGAAGGTGCCATCTGCCAGAGGTGTGATCCACGGCATGTAGGCACCCCGCCCGGGGAGGTGGGAGATGCTGCCCTGATCGACGAGTCTCAGCATGGGGTCGCTTTCAGAGGATGAAGGGAACCGCTATCTTGGCACCTCCATGACGCCAACGCAAGGAAACACCAGCCTGATGACGACAATGTCCACATCAACCGAGCGCCAGCAACTGGAACGCGACGGCTTCTGTGTGTTTGACAGTGTTCTCGATGACGATCTGCTGCGGCGCACCCGTGAAGTCTCCGATCGTCTCCTCGGGGCCCAGTCGGCGGAGCATTTCGCCATCCAGAAGTCGACGGGAAGCCTGGTAAGTGTCACTGATGATCCGTTCTTCGCTGAGCTTGTCTCAGCGCCCGGCGCGCTTCGGGCACTGACGACGCTGGGTTATACCAACCCAAAGTGGGCCTCCGGTTTCGTCATCAGCAAGCCACCGCACAGCCCGGCGCTGTTCTGGCATCAGGACTGGTGGGGTTGGAATGAGCCCATCAGCCAGACCTGGGCGCATCCACCACAGGCGTTCCTGATGTATTACCTGGTCGACACGAGCCGCGCCAATGGTTGCCTGCGACTGATTCCCGGATCACATCGCAAGCGCCACAAGATGCACGATGCCGTGCCCGACGCCCACACGGACGGTCTGCGGTCGGTGACCGATCCCGACCACCCGGCCTACCACGCAGCCGAAGGGGAAGTCGACGTGCCCGTGCAGGCGGGTAGTCTCGTCATCGGCGATTCCCGCATGTTGCATGCGTCCCACGCCAACACCTCGGATCACCGACGCACGGTGATCACTCTGTGGTACTACCCGGCGTGGGACGAGTTGCCCGAAGGTGTGCGTGCCTTCATTGGCGGCGCACAGCTGCCCGATACCTGGGATGGCGAGCCGTTGGCAACGATCGGTTCGTTGCATCCCACCTATGACGGAGAGGTTGCACCCACCCTCTGGAACCGCATCCCTGGACCGGAGTTTCGCTAATGGCAGACCGACGCATAGACGCGACGGATCTCGAGCGCTTCACGACGCAGGTTTTCGCCGGCCTGGGTATGCCGGCGGAGGACGCAGCGATCGAGGCTCAGGTGCTGGTGTGGGCCAACCTGCGCGGGGTCGACTCGCACGGCGTCACCCGTCTGGAATCATATCAGCGAGCCATCGATTCCGGCGCCATGAATGTGCGACCCGAAATCCGTGTGATCTCCGAACGTGCCGGGGCGATCTTCATCGAAGGTGACCACGCCATGGGACCGGTGGTGACGAGTTTCGCCGTGGATCGTGTCGCCGAGAAGGCCCGCGCCGCAGGTGTCGGTTGGGGACTGATCCGCAATACCACCCATCAGGGCGCCATGGGCTACTACGTGGAGAAGCTCGCCCTGCAGGGCCTGGCAGGGATCGCTGTGGTCTGCGATCCGCCAAACATGGCGCCCCCCGGGGCCAAAGCTGCAGGAACCCACAACAGCCCCATCGCCCTCGCGGTTCCCTCGAAGGATCGTGGCGCCGTGATCTTCGACATGGCGACGAGCATCGTCGCTTTCGGCAGACTGATGGTCGCCGCCGATCAGGGGGTGCCCCTGGGTGACGACTGGGCCCTCGATGCCGATGGCAAACCGACGACGGACCCGGCGCTGGCCCGGTTTCTGCGCCCCGCCGGCGGCTACAAGGGCTACGGCCTCGCCTTCATGTTTGAGTGTTTCACCAGCCTCATGGCAGGCAACGCCCTGCTGGCACCGCACATCCTGCCCGACCGCGCCGGGGACAAACCAAAAAATGGCGCACAGAACAGCTTCATCGCCGCCGTCGACATATCGATGTTCACCGATGTGGACAAGATGAGCACGGAAGTCGATGAGCTCGTGCGTGCGGAGAAATCGCTGCCCACACAGGATGGTGTCGACGAGGTGATGGTGCCCGGTGATCCACAACAACGCACACGGCTGGACCGCAGTACCCACGGCATCCCCATCCCGCCGGGAACGTGGGACAAGATCGTGGCGGCAGCGGAGCGCCTTAATCTGCAACTACCGGCGGAGGTGAAAGCATCCCATGGCTGACGAATCCCTGATTGCGGTGTTCATCGATTTCGAGAATCTGGCGATCGGCCTGCGGCCGCAGAAGTTCAATCCCGAGGTCATTCTGCGCCGCTTCCTGGAGAAGGGCCGCATCGTGCACAAGCGGGCCTACTGCGACTGGGGCGGCTACCGCAACGAGGTGCGTGAACTGCACACGCACGGCATCGAACTGATCGACATCCCGCAAACCCGGGCCAGCGGCAAGAACTCAGCCGATATCCGCATGGTCGTGGATGCCATAGATCTGAGCTACGCCAAGGACCACATCGACACCTTCGCCCTCGTCACGGGGGACAGCGATTTTTCGCCTCTGGCGTCCAAGCTGAAGGAGAACGACCGGCGCGTGCTGGGCTGCGGCGTACGCAAATCCACGTCCGATCTGCTGATCAATAGTTGCGATGAGTTCATTTTCTACGATGACCTCGTGCAGAAGCAGGAGGAGCGCCAGGAGCGGCGCCGGAAACCGGCAGCAAAGCCGAAGGCGACAGCGGCATCGACGACGAAATCCAAGTCCAGGACGGCGCCGGAAGAGCCGCAGACGGCGCAGCAGGAAGAGGCTCTGGACCGGGTGCTGCAGATCATCACCTCCCTCGAGGAGGACTACGATCCGTTGTGGAGTTCCCTGGTGAAGCAGACCCTGCGCCGCGTCGAACCCGGGTTCAACGAAAAACGCTTTGGTTTCCGCAACTTCAACGAATTGCTCGAAGCGGCGGCGGCGGCCGGCTATGTGACGCTGGAACTCGATCCCAGCCGTGGCAATCACAAGGTTCGCTCCAAGAGCTGAGCCGCGGCGGCTGTCCCAGAGGGGCCTCAACGCCCCGATCGTCTTGCTGCGGTCGGGGCGTTTTCATGATTGGGGTATCTATATCAAGAAATATTGATATTTGACTTTTCGCCGAACCGCTGGTAATTTCGCCCCCATGTCCGATCTGCTGCAAATCCACAAAGCCCTCGCCGACGAGACCCGCCTGCGCCTGTTGCGTCTGCTGTCGCGATCTCCCCTCAATGTCAATGAGGTCCTCGACATTCTGCGCATGGGGCAGAGTCGGATCTCGAGACATCTGCGGATTCTCGCCGAGGCGGGGCTGGTCACACGGCGCCGGGAGGGTACGTGGATCTATTACGAGCGCAGTCCCGAGCCGCAGGACAAACTCGTTGCTGACATGCTCCATCTCGGCAGTGATCACGAACGTGCCCTGCCGCACTTCGAGGCGGACATGCAGCGGATGGAGGCGGCCATAGAGCGCCGCCGCCAGCAGACCCGGAGTTTCTTTGATAGTCGTCTCGATGGTGACGAATTGCGGCACCAGTGTCTCGATGGCGCCCACTACCGCCAGGTGGCCCTGTCGCTGCTCCCCGAACACTGCGACACCATCCTCGACCTCGGCACCGGTTCGGGTCTGCTGTTGCCGGCTCTGCTGGCGCGGGCCGACAAAGTGATCGCCGTTGATGCCTCCGCGACCATGCTCGATCTGGCGCGCGCCTCCGCCGGCGCCGACGTCGGCCGTTGCGAATTTCGTCTGGGCGACCTCGAACACCTGCCGGTGCGCGACGGTGAGGCCGACGCCGTAGTGGCATGTATGGTGCTACATCACGTGTCGACGCCGTCCATGGCTCTGGCGGAGGCCTGGCGAGCACTCGGCGATGGGGGCCAACTCGCCATCGTCGATCTGGCGCGACACGAAGATGAAAGCCTGCGAGAACTCGCCGATCTGTGGCTGGGGTTTCAGCCAGCCGAGATGCGCCGCTGGCTGAAGACGAGTGGTTTTGAGGTGCAACATGCAGATACGGTGGCGCCCGGCACTGCCACCAACAACGACACAGAAATTCAACTCATCACATTTACTGGAAGGAAATCATGGCAACCAGCACAACCCAAAAGCCCGCGGCCCGAGCGAAAAAGAACGGCCAGTCGAGCAACGGCAGTAGCAAGGTCCGCAAGAACGACTACAAAGTAGCTGACATTTCCCTGGCCGAGTGGGGCCGCAAGGAGATCCGCCTGGCGGAGCGGGAGATGCCCGGCCTGATGGCGCTGCGCCAGGAGTACGGCAAGAGCCAGCCACTGAAGGGTGCACGTATCGCCGGCTCCCTTCACATGACGATCCAGACAGCGGTACTCATCGAGACGCTGCAGGTGCTGGGTGCGCAGGTACGCTGGGCGTCGTGCAACATCTTCTCCACGCAGGACCATGCCGCCGCCGCTATCGCCGCCACGGGCACGCCGGTCTTCGCCTGGAAGGGTGAGACGGAAGAGGAGTACTGGTGGTGCACGGACCAGACGCTGAACTGGCCTGGTAAGGGTGCCAACATGATCCTCGACGACGGTGGCGACCTGACGAACCGTGTGCACACGAAGTTCCCGGAGCTGCTGGCAGAGATCCGCGGCACCTCGGAAGAGACCACGACGGGTGTGCACAACCTCGAGCGAATGTTGCGCGATGGGACACTGAAAATCCCTGCTATCAACGTCAACGACTCCGTCACCAAGTCGAAGTTCGACAACCTGTACGGCTGTCGGGAATCACTGCTCGACGGCATCAAGCGGGCAACGGATATCATGACCGCAGGCAAGACGGTTGTTGTCGCCGGCTATGGTGATGTGGGCAAGGGGTCCGTCGCTTCGATGACGGGCTTCGGTGCCCGTGTCATCGTCACTGAAGTCGATCCGATCTGCGCGCTGCAGGCGTCCATGGAGGGGCTTGAAGTCATGCCCATGGCGCAGGCCGTGAAGGAGGGCGACATCTTCGTCACCACCACGGGCTGTAAGGATGTCATCACGGTTGAGCACATGAAGAAGATGAAGGACGGCGCCATCGTCTGTAACATCGGCCACTTTGACATCGAGATTCAGGTCGAACAGTTGAAGAAGGTCCGGGGCATCAAGCACGTCGAGATCAAGCCCCAGGTGGACGAGTATATCTTCCCCGACGGGCATTCGATCATCCTGCTCGCTGAGGGCCGACTGGTCAATCTGGGTTGCGCTACCGGTCACAGTTCGTTCGTGATGTCCATGTCCTTCACGAACCAGGTGCTGGCGCAGATTGAGCTGTTCACCAAGAAGCACGAGGTGGGCCTGACGGTGCTGCCCAAGCGCCTGGACGAGAAGGTCGCGCGACTGCACCTGAAGAAGCTCGGCATCCGGCTGGAGAAGCTCAGCACGGAGCAGGCCGATTATCTGGGCCTGAAGCCGAGCGGCCCGTACAAGGCCGAACACTACCGCTACTAAGCTGTAACCGCAGCAAGTGAAAAAAAAGAGGGGCTCGCGCTGTAGCGCGGGCCCCTCTTTCGTCGTCAGCCAACTCACTGGAATGCCGGTTTAAGGTTGTCGAAGCTCCATATCTTGTGATGGAAAGCTTCCGCCAGGGCATTCAAAGGCGAATTCAGGCCGCTTTTCGCAGCCTATCATGCAAGTCCTGTGCCAGGCACCCCAATGCTGCCGGCGAAGGGCCAACAAGGCTGGCCGAAGGAAAAAACTTCCTTCGCCGGATCGTGCATGGGAATAATTACACGAACAGGAACAGATCACTCCTCTTCAGGAGTCTCCGCCTCTTCATCGGTGATCCCGGCATAGTCGGACAGCGCCTGGGCCGTGGGATTGGGGCGGGTCTCTGTGCTGGTCACCCCAGAACCTGCGGCACGATTGATCTGCCGGGCGCGATCAAAAAGCCCCTGGCAGAGCTCGTAGCGGTTGTGTACGTGCTGCACTTCGTCGGAGATGGCGCTGGCAAAAATGTTTACGACCACGTCGCAACTCCCTTTTAGCGATTTCTCTTCATGGAAATTTCAGCAACAGCCAAGCAACATAATCTATCGGATCCCAGGAAATTCGCAATGGAGGCGGCTGGGAGGTCACCGGTGTTTCCCCGAACAGATCGCCTCGGGTGCCCGGCCTGATCCCCAATTTCGGAGGGTCAGCTTTGTTCTCGGGCACCTCTGTCTTCGCTGATTCTCACCACCACGTAGGCAATCAGGGCGAAGAGGAAGAAGACCAGCAGCATCCAGGCGACGCTCTGCAGGGTGCCGATCAGAGTCCGGTAGACTTCCAGGATCCAGCGTTCCGTCGTCAGTTCGACGACCTCTCTGACAACTTTTTCGGCCGCCTCGATTGCGCGTGGATGCGGGGCCCGCGCAGCGGTGATGTATTTCTCCAGATCCCAGACACGCACGCCGCCGGAAACACCGGTGACATAGATGGCGAAGGTGATGTACTTGCGCCAGGCAGAGGAGATGTCATCGGCGATGATCCGGGCCAGGATGTGATCCACCGGGTCGCGGAAGATCCGGGCGATGACGGCAGCTGCTATAAAGGCGACGCCGAAGGTGACGGCCAGGAGGGTGAGGAACATGGGCAGATCTTCCTCCGTAGAGAGAAACACAAAAGCGGGGCCCCGCTACCGGGGGCCCCGCTTGCATGACAACACGCCGGCTAGAGGCTGGCGCGAATCTCCTCGATCCAGCCGACCACCTGTTTCACGTTCTTCGTCAGCGCCTTGTAGTCCTTGTTGGCAATGATATCCTTGGACACCAGGTTCGAGCCGATGCCGACGCAGGTGACACCCGCCTTGAACCACGCTTCGAGGCTGTCACGGGTGGCGTCGACGCCACCGGTGGGCATGATGCGGGTCCACGGACACGGGCCGAGCATGGACTTCACGAAGGCGGGGCCGCCGACCTCTTTGCCTGGAAAGACCTTGACGATTTCGAC